>NZ_CATXCO010000301.1:0-2504 GCF_958366745.1 uncultured Romboutsia sp. | reverse complement strand
TAAAATATTAGGAGATATAATCAAAGTTACACCATCTTCTAAAGTTGTTGGTGACTTAGCTATATTTATGACTAAAAATAAATTAGACGAAGAAAACATAATAGAAGAAGGTAAAAAATTATCATTCCCAGATTCAGTAGTTGATTACTGTAAAGGTATGATTGGTCAACCAGTTGGTGGAATACCTCAAGACTTACAAGAAGTTGTATTAAAAGGTGAAGCTCCTATAACTGAAAGACCTGGTAAATTAATGCCACTTGCTGATTTTGAAGCTGATAAAAAATACTTAGATGAAAAATTCTCTATGGATTCTAATATAAGAAACATATTAAGTTATGAATTATATCCAAAAGTTTATGAAGACTACCTAAGACATCTTCAAGAATACAATGATATATCTAAACTAGAAAGCCATGTATTCTTCTATGGATTAGATAAAGATGAAGAATGTGATGTTGAAATAGAAGAAGGTAAATCATTATCTATAAGATTAATAGGTGTTGGCGAAGTAAAAGAAAATGGATATAGAACAGTAATATTCAGAATGAATGGTTCTTTAAGAGAAGTTGAAATAAAAGATAATAACTACTCAGGATTAATAAGACAAGTTGAACTTGCTGATATGGATGATCCACTACAAATAGGTGCAGCTATACCAGGTAAAGTCGTTAAAACTCTTGTTAAAAAAGGTGATGTAGTAGAAGAAAATCAACCATTAATAGTAATAGAAGCTATGAAGATGGAAACTAACATAGTCGCTAAAGTTGCTGGTAAGATATCTTCAATAGAAGTTAAAGAAGGAGATATGGTAACAGATAAACAATTATTAATGACTATGGAAGCTGTAGAAGTAGAAGCTGAAGCATAGAATATGTCTTGAAAATAACTTTACTACAGAATAAAAATAATATAAAAATTATAAAAAAGGGCGAACTTTGTAATAAGTTCGTCTTTTTTTATAACGAAAAAAGTCATAAAAAGTAGAAAAAACATATGTAAAAAAGTATGTTAAATTCAGTATACAAAAAACGATTACATTATTTAAATAACAATAAAAAAATTACAAATATAAAGAGGAAAACTATACTTATATGTAGAAATATATTTAACTATAAAGTAAATAATTCTTTTTAATATGGCATATAATGTAATAAAAGGGATTATATATTACAAAATATATAAAATAAAAATATTAAGGAAATAAATGACTTAAATTTTTATAACAAACAAAGGTAGGTGCTCTTATGAAAGTATATGATAGTAACAATTTAAGAAATATTGCGATTTTAGGACATAGTGGTTGTGGGAAAACTAATTTAATTGAAGCAATAGCATATACTGCTAATCTTACAAGTAAAATACCACAATTAAGTGATAAAACTAATATGACTTATAGTATGGGACTAGTACCAGTAGAATATAATGGTATCAAATATAATTTATTAGATACTCCTGGCTACTTCGATTTTTGTGGAGATGTAATTTCATCTTTAAGAGCTTGTGCAGCAGCAGTTATAGTAATAGATGCAACAAACCCTATACAAGTAGGAACAGAAAAATCACTAGAATTTACAGAAAATATGCCTAAAATAATGTTTATCAATAAAATAGACAACGAAAAGGCAAGATATAAAGATGCAATAGACATGTTAAGAGAAAAATACGATAAAAAAATAGTACCAATGATAATACCTGAATACAAAGATAAACAATTCGTTAAATTACATAACATATTAGATAATTTACAAGAAGCATATGATGGTGATTTTGAACAACAAGTATTGGCTATAAAAGAAGGTTTAATGGAACTTGTTGCAGAATCTGATGATGCATACTTAGATAAATACTTCAGTGGTGAAGAATTTACTGAAGAAGAATTACAAAAAGGAATCACAATAGGTATAAAAAGAGGGGATATAATCCCAGTTATATGTGGTTCAACTATAAATAATATAGGAACAAAAGAAATATTAGAAACTCTAGAATCTTATATTTATCCATGACATATAGATAGTGATGCTCCATTTAGAGGACAAGTATTCAAAACAATGGTAGACCCATTCACAGGAAAAATGTCTTATATCAAGATTATAGAAGGTACTCTAAAGAAAGATATGGAAGTTATAGATATAACTCAAGATAAAAAAGAAAAAATATCTAACATATACACTACATTAAAAGGTAATTTAGATGAACTTGAAGAAGCAAAAGCTGGTGACATAGTTGTAGTAACTAAAGTTGGTGATTTAAAAACTGGTGATACAATAGCAGCAAAACCTGATGCTGTACCACTAGACCCAATAGAATTACCAAAACCACAAATTTATTATGCAATAGTACCTAAAAATAAAGGTGACGAAGAAAAAATTGCTTCTTGCTTAAATAAAGTTTCAGAAGAAGATCCAACTATCCATTGGTATAGAAATCCTGAAACAAAACAAACTCTTGTTGGTGGACAAGGTGAATTACACATAAACACTATTAAAAAAAAAAAAAAAAAAAAA
>NZ_CATXCO010000300.1:0-2514 GCF_958366745.1 uncultured Romboutsia sp. | reverse complement strand
ACATCCAATCATATAATTATATTAGGTAACATAAGTTTTTTCTTATGGGGGAAAAAAATACAGCAAAAGGAGTTTTGACTTATTATGAAAAAGAAAAAAAAATCATCATGCTCATGTATACCTCAACAAGATGTGTGTAATGATTCATTATTAAATACATGTAAACCTAATAATACATGTAAACCAGTTAATAGTTGCAAAAAATCTGTAAAAAAATATATAGAACCTATATGTAATGATTGTGAAGTGAAATTTGTTGATACATGTGCAGATTTAGCTTCAAAAGCTGAAGAGCTATTTGAAAAAGCATTGGAACATCAATGTATAGCAGAAGAAACACTAGAACAGGCAAAAGAATGTGAAGAATCAGCAAAAGTATTAGCAGCAGATGCTCAAAATTTAATGAAGAAAGCTAAAAATGCAGAAAAAGAATCTAAAGCAGCAAAATGTAAAGCTGAGCAACTACTAGAAAAATCAGAAAATCTTTGTCAAGAAGCTAAATGTTTATATAAAGAAGCTGAAGAAACTCAAGCACAAGCACAAGAAAATTGTGAACAAGCTAAATGTTTATATGAAAAAGCTCAAGTTCATAATGAAAAAGCTAAAGAATTATATTGTCAAGCTATGAAGTGTGATGAAAAGGCATTACAATGCTATAAAAATGCTGGAGAAAAAATAAAAGAATATGAATCAAAATCTAATAAATGTGAAGATATGATTAACAAATGTAACATGAAATTAAACCAATGTAACTATAAAGAAACAAAATGTAATGACACAATGCCTAAATATGTTAAAATGAATAAATGTAAACCAAGCTGTAATAAAAATTATGAAGAATACAAATGTGGATGTAATTACACTAACAAAAAAGCAAATGAAATAAAATATGATATGAAAAATATGTGTAATATGAATAATAAGAAAAAAATGGATGATATGTGTAATATGAATTATATGAAAGATGATGATGAAATAATATATATAAATAATGAAGATTTATATATGAATGATTGTCCAACTTATGTAAGTCCTATGTATGACATGTATCAAATGCAATGTATGGGAGATTTTGCACAACAATATCCATCATTAGATATGCCATATATGAATGGTTATATGGATCAATATCAAGATGTAAATGATATGTGGATGAATTACTATATGATGATGCAAAATATGATGCAAAGCATGATGAAACCAAGAGATATATATTAAATTAAAGAATGCCTATTACAGGCATTCTTTTTTATTTAGAGCTATCTTAAATTATTTTTAAAAAAGAGTTTTTTAGTGTTTACCTTAATAGTTCTTTTTCTATTAATTTATAGAAGTTTTCCATCATATTATTAAATTCTTTTGTCTTTTGTATATAATTTGATACTACAGGTAAATTAAAAAAATCATTATAATCTCTATTTAATTGATTTACCTTTTTAGAGGCATCCTCTAAAGAATAGTTTGAATATAGGTTATTTTTTTTATTAATATACATATCGAATTGCCTTTTTAAGTTTCTATTTTTATCCAATTCTAATTTACTTTTATTCATAGCTTTAAATTCATTTGTATTTTTTATAAATGATGCAACCTCTTTTGATAATTGATTTATGTTCATATAATATCCCCCCATTACAAAACTATATATTATAGTTTATAATATTAAGGCTTGTAATAGACTAATAATTAATATATATATTTATATTTAAATGCTAATAAAAGTGTATAAAAAATAACTGCAAATTAATAATATATATAGTATTAAATAAGACTTAGAAGGAAATAGTATATTGAAAAAGGAGATCTTTATGACCTCCTAAATTTTTGTTAAATCGCTTAAAAACTCTTCAAATCTTATTCCATCGTTTCTATCACTATTAAAATTAGCACTATATTCAACTACTTTATATATAAAATTAGTTGCGGTGTTAACGCAATATACTAAATCAAATCCTCTACATATCATAGCACAAAGTATAGATGTAAATATATCACCTGTTCCGCTATAAGAACAGTTATTATATTTTATAGAGGTAAAAAATATTTCATCAGTAGTTTTATCATATGCCATATTTGAAATATTATCTCCTTCTAGTATTCCTGTTATTATAACCTTGTCAGGACCTAATTTAGAAATATCTTTAGCTATCTCTACAATTTCATTACGTGTAAGATCACGTTTTGTTATATCTCTCCCAGTCAAAAAGCATGCTTCTGTTAGGTTAGGAGTAGTTAAGTTAGATAATTTAACTAGCTCTTTAATTTTAAGACAAGATTCTTCATTAAATATAGGGTATAATACTCCATCATCTCCCATTATAGGATCTACAACAATAAAAGCGTTAGGATTCTCTTCTATAAATTTAGAAACAATATCTATTTGAGCTATAGATCCTAAAAAGCCACTATATATACAATCAAAATTTACATTTAAATCTTTCCATACTTTATAATAATTAGTCATTTCATTAGTTAAGTCTAAAAAGGTAAATTTAGGATATCCTGTTTTACTAG
>NZ_CATXCO010000299.1:0-2518 GCF_958366745.1 uncultured Romboutsia sp. | reverse complement strand
TGTGCTATAGATAATAATAGTATTATAAGTTTTGATCCAAATGTAAGATTACCATTATGGAATAGTGAAGATGAATGTAGAAAAGCGATACTTGAATTTTTACCTTTTGCACATATAGTTAAAATATCAGATGAAGAATTAGAGTTTATAACAGGATTTAATAATATTGAAGATGCTAAAGAAGTACTATTTAATGGAAGCGTAAAAATGGTTATTTTTACAAAAGGTAAAGATGGAGCAGAAATATATACTAAAGATAAAGTAGTTAGCATAGAAGGTAATGTAGTTGAAGTTGTTGATACAACAGGTGCAGGAGATTCATTTATTGGAGCATTTTTATTTAAGTTATTAGAAAATGAAGTTGATCTTGATGGTATAGATAAGTTAAGTTGTGATACTATAAGAGATTATTTATTATTTGCTAATCATTATGCTGCATATAGTACAACTAAAAAAGGTGCTATAGCCTCATATGCAAACTTAGAAGAAATTCAAGAATATATTAAAAATAGGTAAGATTATTATAAAAATGATTAAAACCTATATAAGTAAACGCAAAAAGCTACTCAATTGTGAGTAGCTTTTTACGTTGTCAATATAATAAAAAATTCGCTTCGCTCATTTCGCCAACGATATATCCTTGCTCACGCTACGGATACATCCGTTGCTTGAGCCACTGCGTGGGCGAATCATTTCAAAATATCATTTTTTACTTTTATAAAGTTATTGATATTACTTATATTCATAGGTTATCCACAAATTTTTCATGATATAATTTCCATATACGTAAAAAATTTTAAGAATATAGGTGGATTTATATATTTATTGTAAAATTAATAGTATAGAAAAGAGTATTATCTAAAAGTTTTATTAAAAAACAAAAAAATAAAAAATATTTAAAACCTTTTATTAAATTATAAAGTCTAACAGATAGAATAAAATATTGGAAGGAGATAAGATGGAGGACGTACTTTTAGTTAAAAGAGCCATTAAAGGGGATAGGCAAGCTTTTGAAAAGCTTATGGATATCTACTTTGATAGGTTATGTAGAGAAGCTTATATAAGATGTAAATATGAAGAAGATGTTAAAGAGATAGTTCAAGAAACTATATACAAGGCTTATAGAAATATAAGAAGTTTAAAAGAACCACAGTATTTTAAGACATGGTTAAGTAGAATACTTATAAATGTAGCAAATGATTATTTAAGAAATAAAGGGATGGTAGATTTAGAACTTGATGAGACTTCTTATGTAAAAGAAGTTGTAATTGAAGATAAGATAGAGATAAAAATTGATCTATATAATGCAATAGATGAACTAGAGGATAAATATAAAGATGCAGTTATTCTTAGATATATTGATGACTTAAAAATAGAAGATATATCTAAAATATTAGACCGTCCTGTGAACACAATTAAAACTCATTTAAGAAAGGCTCTCAAGGATATGAAAAAAATGTTAAAGGAGGGATACTTCAATGAGTAAATTTATAAAGAAACAACAGTATAATTCAATAGATGAAAATATATATGATGAATTTGTTGATATAGATAGCATAACTATAGAAGAAATAGATAAAGAAATAGAAGACTTTTATATAGATAAAGAAAAAATAAATAATATAAAGTTTGAATTTGATAAAAAACTTATAATTAAAGAAGCAATAGACAAAGCAGAAGAAGATATTAAAAAAGAAAAGAATAAAAAGATTATATCAAAATTAGCAGCATGTATAGCCCTTTTATTGTCAATTGGAATATATAATCCAGCATTAGCTTATAATATTCCACCAATTATGAATGTATTAGAGAATATAAATAATTTATTACATGTAGATGAAATAGCATCATATATAGGAGTTGATAAAATAATACCTAGGGCAGTTGTAGATGATGAAAATAAAGTAAAGTTTGTTAAACCCACTAAATATAAAGTAGAGAATGATAATACAGAAATTATAGGTTTAGGTAATGAATTAGAAAATAGTGAAAAAGTACTTGAGATAAGTGAAATAAATACACAATATGGAGTAGTTGATTTTATACATAGAATGAGTAATAAAATCATAAAGCCTATAGATGGAAGAAAGAATGGGAGTATTGATATAAATCCTAAAACTATAGATATTGCACTAAATTCATTAAAGAATATAGGAGATGAAGAAGCAAGAGACTATTTACATTATGAGCTTAGCAAATGGAAAAATGGAGATTTTGAAAATGGTGTATTAGTTCATAACTATGTATGGCATATGTTAGATGGTAATATTGGAAAAGCATTATCACTAGATACTTATGAAGTTAACAAAATAAAAAGTAAATATTTTAAATAAATATATGGGGGGATAAACATGAATAAATTTTTAAAAAAAGTAATTTTACTTTTAAGCATACTTATACTATCAACTTTTGTTTTATCAGGGTACAGCAAAAACAATGAGGCACAATCTTTAGTTAAAAATTATGAAAAGATATTAAATGAAGGTAACTATGAAGCACTATATGATAATATTTCAAA
>NZ_CATXCO010000298.1:0-2519 GCF_958366745.1 uncultured Romboutsia sp. | reverse complement strand
TATCCAAATAGTATAAAACAACTAATTAAAATTAAAGATAATATAACATTTTTTTTTTTTTTTTTAACCTCCAACCCTTATATATTATGTATTTATAATTCCATTTTTAGTAAGTTTTATACAAAAAAAGAAGCCTTATAGGCTTCTTTTAGCTAATTCTATTATTTCAGTAGCATGTTCCATTGTTTTCTCTGTTATATTACTTCCTGCTATAAGTCTTGCTATTTCATCTTTTCTTTGATTGTTATCTAGCCTTCTTATAGTTGTAAATGTTCTTTCATTTGATGTACTTTTTTCTATACAATAATGAGTATCTGCTGTAGCAGCAATTTGTGGTAAATGTGTTATACATATAATTTGTTTTTTCTTACCTATATTACTAAGCTTTTCTCCAACTATCTGAGCTGCTATACCACTTATTCCTGTATCTATTTCATCAAATACCAATGTATCTATTTGGTCAATATCTGCAAGTATAGTCTTAAATGCAAGCATAAATCTAGACATTTCCCCACCTGATGCAACTTTATATATAGGTTTAATATCTTCTCCTAAGTTGAAAGATATCATAAATTCTATATCATCTTGACCTTTCATATTAAATACAGTTTCTTCAAAGTTAACTTTAAATACAACATTTTTCATATTTAAACTCTTTAATTCTACTAATAAAACTTCCTCTAACCTTAAAGCAACTTCTTTTCTTGCTTTTGTTAGTTCATCTGCTTTATTTTTAAGAGTTTTTTCAAGTCTTATTATTTCTAATTTTAATTCTTCTACTTTTTCATCTCTATTTAGTATTTCTTCTAATCTAGATTTCATTTTTTCATAGTAGTTAAATATATCTTCTATAGAATCTCCATATTTTCTTCTTAAATTATTTATTTCATCTACTCTAAGTTCTATTTGTTCAAGTTCATATGGCTCAAAATCTATATTTTCTTTATAGTTTCTTATCTCTCTCGATATATCTTGAAGCTCATACATAATTCTTTCTATATCATTATTATAATCACTTAAAGTTTTATCATATTGAGATATTAAACTAAGTTCTTTTACTGCATTTCCTACTAAATCAACAGAGTTTACAGAACCATCATATAAATTCTGATATGCTGAATTAAGATTACTATATATTTTTTCACTGTTTCTATATACATCTCTTTGTTTTAATAATTCTTCATATTCATCATTACTTAAATTTGCAGATTCTATTTCATTTATTTGGAATTTAAGTAAATCTATTTCTCTTTGTATCTGCATATCATCTTTATTTTCAGTTAATACGCTTAATGCCTTTTTAACATCACTATATTCATCATATATAGATTTATATTCTTTTTTATAATTTTCTAACTCAAACTCTCCAAACAAATCTAAGAAATCTAAATGAGTTTCTTTATTAAATAATGCTTGATTCTGATGTTGTCCATGTATATCTATTAAAGTAGATGCAATATCTTTTAATACAGATAATTTAACCGTTCTTCCATTAACCCTAGCAACACTTTTTCCATCAGAATATATAACTCTAGTTATTACTAATAAATTGTCTTCATCTAAGTCTAAATCGTGTTCATGTAAGACTTTCTTTAAGTTGCTACTTTCTGAATGAAATACAGCTTCTATTACACCTTTTTCTGTACCTTTTCTTAAAAAGGATCTATCATATTTTTCACCTAGGCATAATCCTAATGCATCTATTATTATAGACTTCCCTGAACCTGTTTCACCAGTTAATATATTTAAATTTTCATCTATTCCTAGTCTTAGTTCTTCAACTAGTGCACAGTTTTTCATATATAACTCAAGGATCAATTTAAATCCCCCTCTTTTTTATATATTTAATATTTTTTATCTATTTACTTAAATTATGAGAAGCTTCAACTACTTCTAATATTTTTTTATTATGATTTTCACTATCAAACTCAAATGGCTGATTTGTAACTTTTAAATGTATTAGGTATTCTATATTACCTTCTGGTCCCTTTATAGGAGAATAGTCTAAATCTAATATTTCAAACCCATTTTCAACTGCAAAATCAGATATCATTTGTATAACTTCTATATGCGTTGATTTTTCTCTTACTACACCTTTTTTACCAACTTTTTCTCTTCCTGCTTCAAATTGTGGCTTTATAAGTGCTACAATTTCTCCATTTTCACGAATAAGTTCCTTACACTTAGGAAGTACTAATTTTAAGGATATAAACGAAACATCTATAGATGCAAAGTCTGCAAACTCTTTTGTATCCTCTATTGTAACATGTCTTATATTAGTTCTTTCCATACAAACAACTCTTTCATCCTGTCTTAGTTTCCAAGCAAGTTGTCCATATCCTACATCTATAGAAAATACTTTTTTAGCTCCATTTTGAAGCATGCAGTCTGTAAACCCTCCAGTAGATGCACCTATATCCATACATACCTTACCCTCTAGTGTTAAATCGAAGTTTTTCATTGCTTTTTCAAGCTTAAGTCCACCTCTACTTACATAAGGTATTGGGTCTCCTTTTACT
>NZ_CATXCO010000297.1:0-2522 GCF_958366745.1 uncultured Romboutsia sp. | reverse complement strand
TTCAATAGTCCATTTAAATATAAAGGAGATTTATTATAATGAATAATATATTAGTTACAGGATCTACTGGTCAATTAGGAAGTGATGTTGTAAAAGAATTATTAAAAAGAGGTTATTCTACACTATCACCAAATCGCTCTGAATTGAATTTATGTAGTGAAGATAATATTAGAAATTATATATTAAATAGCAACTGTGAAGCTATAGTACATTGTGCTGCATACACACAAGTAGACAAAGCTGAAGATGAAAAAGATTTATGTATAAAAATAAATGCAACTGCAACGAAACATATAGCTAAATGCGCTAAAATATTGGATATTCCAATGATTTATATAAGTACAGATTATGTATTTGATGGAACAAAGGATGGTAAATATACAGAAAATGATGAAACAAACCCTATCAATATATATGGAGAAAGTAAGCTAGCTGGTGAAAAATATGTGCAGGAGATACTAGATAAATACTATATAGTTAGAACATCTTGGGTATTTAATATTAATGGAAAGAACTTTATAGAAACTATGTTACGCCTTTCTAAAGCCAATAATCAATTGAGTATAGTAAATGATCAAATAGGATCTCCAACATATACAAAAGATTTATCAAGGCTTCTAGTAGATATGCTTGAAACTAGTAAATATGGATTATATCATGCGACAAATGAAGGATATTGTAGTTGGTATGAGTTTGCAAATACTATATTTAAATTAGCTAATATAAATATTGATATAAAGGCAATAAACAGTAATGAATATGCATCTAGAGCTAAAAGACCAATGAATAGTAAATTAAGTAAAGATAAATTAATTGAGTATGGATTTAAACCTTTGCCTCATTGGGAAGATGCATTAAAAGACTATTTAATACGAAGAGGGGATTTATTAATATGAAAAAGATGTTGATAACTGGTGGAGCTGGTTTTATAGGTTCTAACTTCATACATTATATATTATCAAAGTACAATGATTATCAAGTTATCAATTTAGATAAGCTAACATATGCTGCTAATTTAGATAACTTAAAAGATATTGAAGATAATAAAAACTACAGATTCATACATGGAGATATAGCAGACCAAGAATTTATATTTAAATTATTTGAAAACGAAAAATTTGATATAGTAATAAATTTTGCAGCTGAATCTCATGTAGATAATTCAATATTAAACCCACAAATTTTTACTATAACCAATATATTGGGTACTCAAGTATTATTAGATGCTTGTAGAAAATACAATATAAAAAGATTTCATCAAGTATCTACAGATGAAGTTTATGGAGAATTACCACTAGATGATAATAGTATCCTATTTACTGAGAAGACACCACTAAATCCAAGTTCACCATATTCGGCTTCAAAAGCATCAGCTGATATGCTAGTAAAATCTTACTATAGAACATATAGCTTACCTATAACCATATCCAGATGCTCTAATAACTATGGACCTTACCAGCACTTAGAAAAGTTAATTCCATTAATGATATCTAAAGCTATAAATAATGATAATCTTCCTGTATATGGTAATGGACTCAATGTAAGGGATTGGTTACATGTATATGATCATTGTACGGCTATTGATTTAATAATACACGAAGGGAAAATAGGAGAAATATATAATATAGGTGGGAATAATGAAAAATCAAATATAGATGTTGTAAAAATAATTTTAAAGGAACTTGGAAAATCAGAAAAACTTATAAAATATGTGAATGATAGACCAGGTCATGATTTAAGATATGCTATAGATTCAACAAAAATAAAAACAACTCTTAATTGGAAGCCTGTATATAGTTTTGAAAAAGGGATACTAGATACTATAAAGTGGTATACTAAAATGTTATAAACTTAAATACATTCTTAGAAATGTAGTTATGACGAATATATTTTAAAAATAGTTTTAAAGAGAATAGGTAATTCTATTCTCTTTATTTTTTTATATGCGTTACAAATTTGTTACATATTTTTTAAATTTATTAATATATATTTAAAAACAAGCTATAGCACGGATAAATTTGAAAATAATATGAATTTTAAGGAGGAGAATATGAGGATTAAGGAGAAACATAAAATAGTTGTATTTTTATTTTCTGTTTTAATACTGATAATATCATTGTTTTCATATTGGACACTAAAAAAAGAACAAATCAAAATAATTGTAAATGATAAAGTTATAATCACATCATCATTTAAAAAAAATATAAAGGACTTATTAGATGAAAAAGGTATAAAATACGATAATAATGATAAGATAACACCTAATTTAAATGATGAGCTAAAAGACTATATGGAAATAAATATAGTAAATGTTGATATAAAAGAGAAAAAAGAGTATGAAAAAATACCGTTTGAAATAATTATAAATGAAGATGATAATTTATCAAAAGGAGAAACTAAAATAGATCAGGAAGGAAAAGATGGAGAAAAAGAAATGATATATGAACTAATTTATGAAGATGGTAAATTAGTTGATAAAAATCTAGTATCAGAAAAAGTAGTAAATAGTCCAACTAATAAAG
>NZ_CATXCO010000296.1:0-2530 GCF_958366745.1 uncultured Romboutsia sp. | reverse complement strand
ATGCTTTACCATGTCTAGCTTCATCTTTACACATTTCATGAACTGTATCATGTATTGCATCAAGTCCTAATTCTTTAGCTTTCTTAGCTATTTTTAATTTACCTTCAGTTGCTCCATATTCAGCTTCAACTCTAGCTTCTAAGTTAGCCTTAGTATCAGCAACAACTACTTCACCTAATAATTCAGCAAATTTAGCAGCATGTTCTGCTTCTTCAAATGCTATTCTTTGGTAAGCTTCTGCAACTTCTGGATATCCTTCTCTATCAGCTTGTCTAGCCATTGCTAAATACATTCCAACTTCTGTACATTCACCAACAAAGTTTGCTCTTAATCCTTCAAGTATTTCTTCGTCTACTCCTTGAGCTACACCTATTCTGTGTTCATCAGCCCATTTTAATTCACCTTTCATTTCTTCGAACTTGTCAGCTCCAACCTTACATACTGGACATACTTCTGGAGCAGTTTCTCCTTCATGTATATATCCACATACTACGCATACAAATTTCTTCATAATTATATTCCCTCCGTATATTAACCTTTTTTATCGATAATTTATTATATTATATATATACCTAATAATTTTATTCTTAAACATAATTTTATAATATTTTTTTATATTTTATACACTATTTATTCCATTTATGTATACAATATACGTAATTTATATTTATTCATAAAAATAAAGAAATCCTATATTTTTCTTATTACATTTATTTTAAATAATTTATTATATCTATTTATAAAGTTGCATTATTTTATAAATAAAGGTTTCACTTAGTTTAAACTATGTGTTAGTGAAACACCTCATATAATAGTTTCCTTGTATAAATACTACCTTTGTTTTATCACCTTTATTTGCTGTATCATCTTTACTTGATGTACAACCTGTTAAGCTACTTACCATTAATCCCATTACTAAAGTAAGACTCATTACCCTTTTTGCATATTTCATAGAAATTATCCCCCTATAAATTTATTTAACTTTTTTTAATCTCCACATCTTAGCTTGATAGTCTCCTTTTAACTCAGGAACATTCAAACCAATATTCATTAGTTCATCTCCACCAACTATTATGTTTTCTCCCAATATTTCATATTTTGAACTTTCATCTAATCCTACAAGTTTTAAAGAAATAAACTTAGAGTTAGGTTTTGCTAATGTTCTTACAAAGCTAACTATAATTTCTTCACAATCTTTAGATATAAACATCCAAGCTACATCATTGTTTTCAAATGGACTACTTAATCTGTAACATTTACCAAATTGTATAGTCTCTCTTATTTCTTTGTATAGTTTTACTTGTTCTTTTATAATTTCTTTTTCACTTTCAGGAAGCTTAGTTATATCTAACTCATAACCAAAATTTCCACTCATAGCAACTACTCCCCTAGTTTCTATAGGTGTTATCCTATCAACTTGATGATTAGGAACAGCAGATACATGGCATCCTATAGATGCATTTGGATAAACCATACTTGTTCCAAATTGTATCTTTAATCTTTCTATAGCATCTGTGTTGTCACTAGTCCAAGTTTGTGGCATATAGTATAACATTCCTGGGTCAAACCTTCCCCCTCCACCTGAACAACTTTCAAATAATACATCAGGAAATCTTGTAGTTATTTCCTCTAAAACTTTATATAAACCTAGTATGTATCTATGTGCTACTTCTCTTTGTCTATTAGCTGGTAATTTAGCAGAACCTATCTCTGACATATTTCTGTTCATATCCCATTTTACATAAGAGATTGGAGCTGATGATAATACCTCACTTATTTTTTCTATTATATAATTACAAACATCTTCTCTTGAATAATCTAATATTAATTGTCTTCTAGCTTCAGATCTATTTCTTCCTGGAATATGAATACACCAGTCTGGATGTTCTTTGTAAAGTTCACTTATTGGTGATACCATTTCAGGTTCAAACCACAACCCAAATTGTAATCCCATTTCATTTATTTCTGTTGCCAATTTATTTAATCCACCTTTTAGCTTCTCTTCATTAACAAACCAATCACCTAAAGATGAGTTATCATCATCCCTTTTTCCAAACCATCCATCATCTAATACAAACAATTCCATTCCTAGGTTTGTAGCTTCCCTCGCAATTTCTTTTATTTTTGTTTCATTAAAATCAAAATATGTAGCTTCCCAGTTATTTATAAGTATTGGTCTTACTTCATCTCTATACTTACCTTTACATAAACGTTTTCCATAAAGACAATTATAAATATGGCTCATACCTGTTAATCCTTCATTTGAGTATACAAGCACAGCCTCTGGTGCTGTAAATTCTTCTTTTGATTTTAAAAGCCATGTAAAATCAAATGGATTTATACCTATTTGAGCTCTTGCATTTTCATACATATCAACTTCAACGTTAGCTAAAAAGTTTCCACTATAAATTAAACTAAATCCATATACTTCTCCATGTTGTTCTGTTGTATCTTTTCTAACTAAAGCCATAAAAGGATTTTGAGCATGGCTACTTGAACCTCTTCTACTTCCAATACTTTGACTACCACT
>NZ_CATXCO010000295.1:0-2534 GCF_958366745.1 uncultured Romboutsia sp. | reverse complement strand
TGTAGATAAAAATATTTCTAATATATTAAATACTGCTTCATATATGTATTAAAGTTTTAATATAAAATCAAAATTAATGGTAGTTCCTACTTCTATAGCTTTTTATAAAAATGATTTACCAAACTTTTATATAAGCGATAATCAAAAAGATAGCTTAGATTATATAAACAATAATATTTCAAATAAGGATTATTTAAATTTTTATACACCTTATGATATCTTAAGTAAAAATAAGGATAAGTATATATATTACAATACCGATCATCATTGGACTCAATTAGGTGCTTATCTTTCTTATTTAGATATGTTTGATTATAAATATGATAATAAAATACTTTTTAATAATTATAATAAAGTCTCTAATGATTTTTATGGAACTTATTATTCTAAAGCTTTATTACCTATGATTAAAGGTGATTCAATATATTCATATAGTACTTTTAATAACTTTAAAATAGAAGTAGACTTTGATAAAACTTATAATACACTTTATGATAATGATAAGCTTAATGGTAAAAATAAATACCAATATTTCTTACATGGAGATCCAGCTTTTGCTATTATTTACGGAGATAAAAATAAATCTAATGAAGTTATAGTATTTAAAGACTCATATGCTCATAACCTCTTACCATTTTTAACTAATAACTATAGCAAGATTCATGTTGTTGATCCTAGATATTATAATATTGATTTAGAAGATTATTTAAATAAAAATCCTAATATTACTGAAGCTTTATTTATTAATAATATCCAGTCATTTAATTCTACTTTTTATAAATAACTAGGGCTGTAATTTATACAGCCCTTTAGTTATTTATATATTTAGTACTTCTTTAATTTTTTCAACAACACCATTTTCTGTATTTTTCTTGGCTCTAAATCTAGCTACTTTCTTTAAATCATCATGTGCATTTTCCATAGCATAACTATGATATGCACTTTCCATCATTTCTAAATCATTTAAATAATCTCCAAAAACCATAGTTTCTTCATGCTTTATATTTAATAATTCTTGAAGCTTATTTATAGCAAGACCTTTATTAACTCCCTTATCTGTTATATCTAACCATATTTGACCTGATACACTTACTTGTAATTTTTCCTTATAATCATTGTAATAAGTGTAGCTATTTTCTTCTGAACCTATAAAATCGCATATTGTAACTTTTAATATATCATCTTCAACTTTAGTTAAATCATTTACTATCTTATATTCTTCATAGTACTTCTCAACTTCTTTTATAAGTCTTTCATCTTTAGATTCAATATAGGCAGATTTTTTGCCACATAAAACTACATATGATTCTTTTATATCTCTACCAATTTTTATAAGTTCTATGGCAGTTTCTTTATCTAAAGCATTTAATAATAACTCTTCACCTTTATAAACTACAAAAGTTCCATTTTCAGCTATAAACATCATATCATCTTTTATCTTTTCAAATCGTTTTGCCAGGTTATAATACTGTCTTCCACTTGCCGCTGCAAATATTATATTTTGCTTTTTTAATTCTTGAAATACTTGATAAAATTCTTCATGTATTTCATCTTTATCATTTAGTAAAGTTCCGTCCATATCTGATGCTATTAATTTAATCATATTTTTCCCCCTAGTTTAGATTTAACTTAATTATAATATAAATTAATCTCCCATTGAATATTTTAAATTTAGTATTATTGTTATTTTATTAAACTTAATTATAGCTTTCAACTATTATTTTATATTAATTAAATGGTAACCTATTTATAGTATCCAAGTATTTTAATATATCGTCTCTCCCCTTCTTTTAAGCTAAGTGGATAGTCTAGTAGATCATAGGTATGTTGGCATATAAGGTAATCAATAAGATAATCACCTTCTAATATTACTTCACTTATTATCATATTATGATATGCATTATTATCGTATACAAGTTGAACTATATCTCCTATCTCAAGTTCATTATAATTTGCTAGCCTTGCATATATACCAAAATTTTGTGTATTCTCACTATTATTTCCTATTATATATTTATAAAATGGCTCTGCTGAAGTCCATGTTGGAGTTCTGCTATTATCACTATCCCAATACCATTTTTCTAATACATGTCTACCAGTATAATCCATAGGTATTTGACCACTTCTTAAACATTGAGATATAAAATTGGTACAATCTCCACCCCATAATTCATAATCCATATAAGCAGGATTTCTACCAAGAGCCCACCTTCTTGCATAACTTACAGCCGCCTCTCTATTGTATTCATAAAATACTGCCATATTTCTATCTCCCTTAAATTTAGATATCTATTATTTTTTCTATAATATAATTGCTTAAATAACTTCTATCTTCTTCAAATGAAATTTTAAATGTACTTAAATCTGATATAGATGGATCTAACTCATAACTTGAAAAACAAATGACTATACCATCCTTAGATATATAAAACGTAGGATTATCAGAAAATATTATATCTTTTAAATAGTCTAATACCATAATATATTTATCTATACTAAGCTCTCTTGATAATTCCTTTATCTTATTATCTATT
>NZ_CATXCO010000294.1:0-2548 GCF_958366745.1 uncultured Romboutsia sp. | reverse complement strand
TTATAAAAACTATTAATAATATGCTTTTACTTAGCAATTCAGATGAGATTTTCTCAACACTAGATCTTGGGATTATTGATTTAAAACAAGGACGATTAGAAACTGTTAAAATGGGTGCTTGTTCAACTTACATCAAGAGAGCGAATAACGATGTAGATTTTATATCGTCATCATCTCTACCGGTTGGGATTTTATCTGAAATTAAATTAGATAGACACAATTACAAGCTTAATGATGGAGATTATATTATCATGGTTTCTGACGGGATTATAGACGCGGGTAAAAATAATGATATCGGTGAAAATTGGTTGATTTACTTCCTGAAAAAATTAAACACTTATGATCCTAAAGAGATGATCGATAAAATAATGGATAGAGCTTTGGAGTTACAACTTGATAAAATAGAAGATGACATGACTGTTATGGTGACTAAAGTAAATAGATTAAAATAAATTTAATACTTAGTAGCATAATACGAGTATTGATATAAATGAGAAATATTGAATTCGCATCCCAGCTATCTATAAAAACTATAGATAACTGTTAATATATAGATTAGAAGTATTGGTAGGGAGGAAAAAAATTCACAATTATATAAAAAATATACGAGCATAGAATAATTGGAATCACTCGTTTTTAGAGCGGGAAAAGGCTTGTTGATATGTTGATAATATTGTGGATAACTAGATTATAAACTGTATAAAACTAATAAAAATTGAATAATAAAATAAAAAAAAGTCATCCTAATATTAAGTAATTATAAGAAAGGATGACTTTTTATGAGCAAAAAGTTAAATAAAATAGTAATTATAGTATTTGCAACGGTTTTAGTGAGCAGTATTTTTTATGGAATAAATAAATTTAATCAAAAAGAAAATTATATTGAAGCATCATCGAAAAATAGCAAAGAAACAAATTGCCTATTAGACATCAATAATTATAAAAGTGTGAGGTCTATTTTAGATGATAAAAACAACAAAGAAAATAAAGAAGATGAAGAAACAAAGTCCAATTATAAATATGTGACTTGGAATTTGCAATCTTTATACCCATCTGATGAAGTATGGGAAAAGGAGCTATCAAAATTTGAAAAAGACATAAATGAATTAGATAATTATACTGGGAAAGTAACTAAATCAAAAACCCATTTTATATCAGCACTTAAAATTAAAGAAAAGCTCGATATAAAATTAGAAAAATTATATGCTTATGCAAAATTAAATAAAGATATAAATAAAAACTCTTATAAATATTTAGATATGATAAATAAGGTAGGTACAGCAGACTCAAAATACAGTAGGATTTGTTCAGATTTAGAATTAGAAATACTTAAATTACCTGATTCTACATACAATGAATATTTAAAAAGTAAAAAAGTAAATAAAAGATATAAAATGTATTTAGAAGAAATTCGAAAAAGCAAAGAACATTATTTAGATGAGAAATCAGAAGATATTATAAATAAAATGGGAAATATAGTTTCACTGCCATCAAATGTATATGATTTATTTACGAATATGGATAAAAATAGTGAGGATACACCATCAGAGTATTCTTCTAAAATTAGATCCTCAGATAGAAATACTAGAAAAACAGCATTTACAAATGAATTTGTTATATATAATGACAATATTAATACTTTATCAGGATTATTAGTTGGTCAAGCAAATAAAAATATATTTTTCTCTAATGTAAGAAATTATAATTCAAGCTTGGAAATGTATTTGGAAGGTGACGAAGTAGACACAAAAATATATAACAATTTAATAGATACAGTAGGAAAAAATAGTGAGAGCTTGCATAAGTATATTTCTCTAAGAAAAAAATTATTAAACATAGATAAAGTACATTATTATGATATGTTTGCCCCTATAGTTGAAGAACAAAATTCAGAAATATCATATGATAAAGCTATATCACTTGCTTATGCAGCATTAGGCCCACTTGGAGACCAATATGAAGATATTGCATATAAAGCATTTAATGAAAGATGGGTAGATGTATATTCTAATGAAAATAAAGTGGGTGGTGGATATTGCTTATCTGTATATGCAAACCATCCATATATATTACTTAACTATGATAATTCACTAGATTCTGTATCAACTTTAGTACATGAATTAGGACATGGAGTATATAGTTATTTAAGTCAAAAGAATCAAAAATATTATAATGCTCAACCATCAATATTTACTCATGAAGTAGCATCAACTACAAATGAGGCATTGTTATATGAGTTTTTAATAAAAAATGCTGGAAATGACAAACAAAAAGCATATTATATAACTCAATATATGGACTTTATAAAAGATACACTTTATACACAAACTATGTATGCTGAGTTTGAAAGAGATGTTCACTCTATGTTAGAAAATAATGAAAATGTAAATACATTAGTATTAAACGATTTATGGTCACAATTATTAAAAAAATATTATGGAAAAGACTTTGAAGTAGACCCATTGGCTATGATAGGATGGTCCAGAATACCACATTTCTATAATAGTTTTTATGTTTATAAATATGCAACAGGTTGTAGCAGTGCTAT
>NZ_CATXCO010000293.1:0-2558 GCF_958366745.1 uncultured Romboutsia sp. | reverse complement strand
TCTTGTTTTAATATTATAGATTTGATCTATAATATAGTATTATTTGGGTATTAATTTTATATTATCTAAAATTAAAAACGCAAGTTAGATTTAGATAATATAAAATTCTTAAAATCATTATATGTTCCATGTTCAAATCCATCTTTTTTTATAAAAACTAATATATCCTCTTTACATAAAAAAATTAGCATATTATTTCTATTATAAATTTTTTTTAGGTTTTTATAAGAGATGGAAACTCTTGATCCGTTTGATGAAATAACTTCAAATATATCATTATAAAAATTAACAGATTCAAGGAGTTGTTCATAATTATTAATAGCTAAATATCGCTTATACATCTTTTTTGATCGTAATGTAGGCAAGATAAATATTAGATAAACACACATAAACATAAGATATATAGAAATAAATTTAGTGGTTAAATTACTTTCTGAATAAATAAAACCAAATAATGATGTAAATAAGAATAATAGTGAAAAAAATTTATCCCATTTACTAATAAAAGCTACACGGCATTCTAAAATAAGTTTTTCAGTTAATATAAAACTATTTTTAAATAAAATATCCATATTTTATTCCCCCTTAAAAAATATATAAATTAATTAAAATTATAAAAAATACACCTATTATTTTTGTATACCACAATTCTCATCTGCTTTTATATAGATTATACGATTAATAATATTATATCACATATGTAGGACTAAATACTTTTTATAAAAATAGGAACTTATGATTAATTATTTTTATTGCTATGTATATAAATAATATATTTAAATTTTTATGATACTTTTTCTATAATATTTTTATAATAATTTTGAAGTTTTATATCATTATTTGATCTAACCTCTGAATGACTTTTATTGATTTCATCAAGAATACTTTTTCTTTCTGATTTATTTTTTTTGTTTTTGTTGATATCTATTAAATCACGGACATAGATTCCTTCTTTATGAACTGCTATAGTCATATCAAAATAAGCCATCATAGATTGCTCTGATTTACCTTCTATATAAGATCTATGTATAAATTCTTTATATTTCATCTCAAGTTTATTAAAATCATCCAATACATTTTCTTTTGTTAAATTTGTTGCTATGAAGTTACTATATTCATTTTTAATAAATTTATAAAAAGCATTTAAATACTTTACTTTTTTTATATCATTATTGATTTCATCTTCGTTAAGTTCTGATATATCAGGGAAAGTACCTTGTAAACTAATCGGTACTTCTATGTAGTCATTAGCATAGATTACATAATTAGACTTAGTATCTGATTCTGAATCTTTGCCAAGATAATTTATTGCAGCATTTTCTAGCTCATCAAAAGTAGGAGATACATTTTCTAGTTCATTGGGAGTTACATTATCTCTATCAAGTATATCTGCAAGAGATATCTCTTGTTTTTCTTTATTATTTATTTCAGGATTATTTTCATCTTGACTATCTATATCGCTACATCCA
The DNA here is from genome assembly GCF_958366745.1 of uncultured Romboutsia sp. Lineage (NCBI taxonomy): Bacteria > Bacillati > Bacillota > Clostridia > Peptostreptococcales > Peptostreptococcaceae > Romboutsia > uncultured Romboutsia sp. The sequence goes on along the minus strand of NZ_CATXCO010000293.1, from coordinate 1,089 downwards.
ATAGTACTTAATGATAGTACTATTATCGATAATAGTAACGAAATTTTAAATATTTCTTTCATCTCAAAATTCCCCCATTAATTTCATTTTATTTATTGGTATTATTATCCATATTGCATAAATAAAATATAAATGTCAATAAGTTTATATAAAAAATAGATAACGGATGTCTATAATCTGAAAAAAGTAGCTTATGCTACTTCTTTTTCTTTAAATAAAGTATTATACGAATCTACAATAACTCTATATTCATCTTCAGTTATAGAACTTTTTAAATACCTAAGATCACCTTTTTTTGCAGTTTCTACATATAAATTAAGATCTGTATCTATAAATACGTTATAAGGATAAAAGTCTACCTTTGAAGCCTCGCAATCAATGTATGTTGAAAGCCAGAATTTAACTATATTGTTTGAATCACTATAATTAATATCGAATTCTTCCTTTAAAATAGGTATAAATGTTTTTTCATTTAAAATATCTGTTATTTTTTGAACTGATTCAATTCTATCTTCTATAACAGATATGTGAGAATTTTCTACTTGTGATACCTTAGCAGGAGATCCATCTTCTGTCCATTTGTCAAAATCAAGTATCCTATAGCTATCTGGAGCGTGAATCACCTCATTGAATGGTTCCAAAGAATCAATACTTAAGTTAGTTGCTGAATCTTTTAAAGAATTTATAAACATTCGGATACTTCCTACTAACAAAGCAAAAGCAAAAATAATAAGTAAAGTAGGAACAATATATTTTTTTATCATAAGGCAAACCCCTTTCTTAATCTAGTAATATTAGATTTTATATTCAATAAATAACAATATCGAAGTACTTATTGAATATACGATTATGTTAACGAGAGAGAAACCTATTTCCATTATGTTTAATGTAATATTTATTTATATAATACACATAATGGAATATATGTGCAATTAGATTTATTTTAAAAAATACAGAAAAGAGTTTATTAGTAATTAATATGTTGTGATAGTTATTTTATTAAACATATTGAAATTACCATATAAAGTATTTTAATTCCTGAATTGTATAATTAAATCAGACAAATATATAAACAAAAAAAGACACTTA
>NZ_CATXCO010000292.1:0-2575 GCF_958366745.1 uncultured Romboutsia sp. | reverse complement strand
CTTTCATTCATACGTATATTTTTTTTTATATTCTAAATACTAAATATAAAATATATAGAAAGGAGATCTATTTAATCATGAAAAAATCTATACTGTTTATGCCAGTTCTTATTTCTTTATCAATAGTTGGATGTACTATGAATTACAATCAACCCTCTTCAGATAAAGTAATACATCAATCTTCATTAAATATTGATAAATTAATAAATGCCAATGCTGCAGATGTAGAAAAATCATTAGGAAGTCCTTATTATGCAACGTATTACATAGATGCAGATAAGTTAAAAAGTAAAAACATTAATTCTATTTCAATTGAAGATTTAAAAGAAGATGTGTCTTTATTAGCTTCTTATAATGATAACCAATCTAGCAATTCTTATCTTCATATATATTATGAAGATGGTGTTGTTAAAGATGCCCTTTATGGTCCATATAAAATAGATAATTTAGATAATGTTATTTCAGCTTCAAATATATCTAATGCTGATTATAAAGTAAGCTTCTTTAAAAATCGTGGAGCTATCTGCTATAATGATTTTTCAATAGATAATGCAAAAAAAGAATTTGTAGGAAAACCAATATCTAATTTTAATAATACCTATAAATTAAAGTCTGCTAACTTTGTTGCATCTACTATAAATGAATCTGATACACTTTATTTTTATCCACTTGTTAATCACGATGTAATTCATAAGGACCAATACAAACATCCTAACTATAGTTCTAATGAAAATGCTAAGTTAGGTCTTGTAAATCCTTTAAATAATAATATTAGCTCCACAAACAAAACTAATGGAAATGACTTAGCTAATTACTATAAATCAGCTGTAGTTTTATATACTAAAGATGATAAAATTCAATCTATTCAAATAGCTGATAAACAATTTTTTTATAAATTAATAAATGATGTATTTAATAAGTAATAGTTTTGTACTTTAAACTTATAAAGAGGTGATTCTTATGAAAATCAAAAACTCTAGCTCTAAACGTTATCTTTTTATAGGCTTATTTGCAATCATATGTGCAGTAGCAGTTAGCGGTAATTTATATCTATTAAATAAATCTAAAGCTAGGATTTCAGATCCACAATCAGCTACTTATGAATATAACTGGTATTTTAATCCAAGAAATGATGGAAAACAACCAGAACCTATAAAAGAAGCTTCTTTCTTCAGTAAATATAACTCATATTATGTTGGAGATCCAAATGAAAAGGTAATATATCTTACATTTGATGCAGGATATGAAAACGGAACAACTGAAAGTATATTAGATACCTTAAAAAAGCATAATGTTAAAGCTCATTTTTTCGTAGTTGAAAGTTATATAAGAAATAATCCTGAACTAATAAAAAGAATGGTAAATGAAGGTCATTTAGTTTGTAATCATTCTAAAAATCACTTATCTATGGCTCAAATTACTGATTTTGAAAAATTCAAATCAGAAATCACTGGTGTAGAAGATGCGTATAAGGAATTAATTGGTAAAGATATGCCTAAATACTTTAGACCTCCTATGGGTAAATTTAGCGAGCAGTCATTAAAGTATACTCAAGACTTGGGATATAGTTCTATATTTTGGAGTTTTGCGTATGTAGATTGGTATAACGATAAGCAACCAACCCATGAATATGCAAAGGATAAAATATATACAAGAACTCATCCCGGTGCGATAGTTTTACTTCATCCAAACTCAAAAACTAACACTGAAATATTAGATGAAGTTATAACTCATTGGAAAGAAGAAGGCTATTCTTTAAAAACATTAGATTACTTAACTAAAAATAAAGATAAAAATTAAATTTAATATAAAAAGGATACCTCATATTATGAGGTATCCTTTTTAAGGATCTATAAATATATTTCGACCTCTAAAATCAGCTATCCAGTAAGGCTTATATATACTCTTAATATCTACTATATTAATTTGTATAGTGACTTTATCAATACTATCATACCTTAATCTATCAGTTAGCCGAGTTATTATTTCTTTCTTTACAACATTAACTAAATCATCTTCATTTATTTTGCTTTTTCTTATACAAGATTTAGAAATATATTTATTTAAAGTATTAGGAATTTTATCTATAGATTCACTATGACCATTGTAAGTATTAACTAACATTGTTATAGTTTCTTTTTTAGTTTCATTTCTAAATATTTTATTATTTTTTTTCTTACTTATGACCTCATATATCAATACTTTAAACTCTATATATTCTAATTTTATATCTCCTATAACACTATTAAATTGAAATACTTTGCTTACTAAAGGTATTTTCTTTAATATATACTTTTTAGCTTCATTTTTTGTTTGCTCCATATCGATAACTTCTACCCTCATATAACACCTACTTAGATAAATTTTCATCTCTTAGTAAATTATATTAAGGTACCCTATTATTTCATGTATGTATATTAGAAAAATACACATTATAAATAAGATATTTTTAATAATGGAGGTAATAAAATGCCTGGATGTATAACTCATTATATTTTCGCAAAAGATTGTTTTGATAAATTAGATAATAATAATTTAAAAAATATATTATCTAAAAATATTAATATATATTTAT
>NZ_CATXCO010000291.1:0-2590 GCF_958366745.1 uncultured Romboutsia sp. | reverse complement strand
CTATTATTTATATCTTTTTCTAACCTATTTAATTCCTTTGTCTTTTCTTCAATTGATTTTCTTAAATTCATTAGTTCTTTTATTAATTTAAACATATCTATCCCCCTAAATAAATCTCTACATTATAATTATAATGATTTTTGGTGAAAAATAAAAGCTAGTCATTCGACTAGCTTTTGTTTTTGATTAAAATTTAATTTATTGAGTTAAATAAAGTAGTACTATATTCTTTTATATCATCTATACTAATTAATTTATACTTATCTTTTACGTTTTTGAAATATGTATCAATAAATTCTTTTTCAATTATTCTATTACATCCAACATCCTTTTTTAATCCTCTTCTAGTTAAAATCCAAGGCATTTCTGAATGAGTCATTTCTTCAAGAATTTTTCCACTATAACACCCAAAGTACCTAACTACACAACCAACTATATAATCTTCAATCTCATCTAGTAAAATTTCATCACTATCGTTAATTTCTATTTGACCTCTTCCAAAGCATTTATATCTATCATAAATACATCTATAAACAGGTCCATGAATCCATGCTTCACAATCATTATCAAATAAATAATCTCCAGTAAACAACTTATAAAAAGCTTGTGAGTAGTATAAAAGCTTTTGAAGAGCTAATGGTGTTATTTCTCCACACTTTCTTATTATATTAATAGCTACATTATCAATTTTATGTTCATTTGATTCGTCTGCACTTATGGCAAGTTCTGATTTTTTTAACTCTTCAATTCTATTTCTACATTTTCTATAAGCAACTTCACTAATTTTAGATTTGTTATTTTCTAAAATTTCACTCATTTTATTAACATCTTCTAATATTAACTTTAGAGTATCTGAGTAACTTTTAGTAGGAATATCTCCATCTAAATATCTAGTTATAGTTAATTCCCCCCATCCTAATAATGATGAAAGTGGTCTTTTTCCTATACTGTATTTTTCTAATATTTCTTTAATTTGTTCTATATTTATAATATTATCTACTTCTCTAATTTTAGAGTAGAGAACTTCTAAATTTTCATCATTAATTTTTCCTATATACATAGGATTATGACACTCTGTGCAGTATGCTTGCTTTTTTATATATTTTATTTCTTTTCCTCTTGCATACTCTATAGTCTCTTCTTCTTTAATTGTATATGCTCTATCATCTAAACAAACTTCACAAAAATCAATATTTTCGCTCATATTATGCTCCTTATTTATTAAATTATTAATCATATATCAAAATCCCCCTAAAGTAATTTATATATAGGAGCGATAATATAACGCTCCATATTAACTTTTTTTAAACCTATAATTTATAGGATAGTTAGCCTTATGAAAAGATATAAATAATATCATTTCTTCTGTATTTCTTTCTATTAATGTAAATTTTATATATGTTTCAACATTTTCTAAACCTCTATCTTTATGATTTAGTTCATATTCTCTACCAAAAAAATATAATATTTGAATTTTATTTTTTCTATCTATATCAATTTTAGAAAAATCATATATATCAAGTTCTAAAATCATTCTTTTTTGTTGCTTTGTTGTCAATCTATAATCATTAATAAAACTTTGATTCTCTATTCTATTTGGATTTAGGGATATTCTAAATTTATCATTATGTACACATGCTTTTACTTTTTCTAGTATTTGTTTTACTTCTTCTTTTGTAATTTGCATATATTAATTTTTATCCTTTCTTAACTAAATTGTACCCCTTTTGATACATTTTATTCATATATAACAATTTTTATTAAAATATTAACATAAAAAAGGTATCATTTCAATAAAATGATACCTTTTAATAGTTAAACTTAGTAAAAAATTAATTTACTTTTATTTCCCCACTCATAAGTTTAGGTAATAAGCTATCTCTTAGCTCTAATAATTCCATAATTTCAACTTTATTTTCACATATTTTATTTATTAAATTATCTGCTGGATATACTATTTTAATATTGTCTATATCTTTTTTACCTAAATGTATAACAGTAGTTCCAACTTTTGAATTTTCTAAATATCTTAGTGGTTCTTTTATTGAAAAATAACTATATGCAATAGAATTATTATCTTTGGGTCTTATTCTAAGTACTCGTTGATTTAATAATGAATCTTTTCCACCCCAAATATGAGCCTTAAACTCACCATCCATTCCTACTAGTATATCATTTTTAGTTACAATATATAAATCATTATATTCTTCAGTTGTATAAGTTGGTGTATAGCTATTAGATATATCTCTTATTCTTATTATAGGTTTTCCTTCTTTATCATTAAACAATTTACTTTTAAATGCAAATCCATATTGAATATCTGATGTATTTATATAGTTCACAACTTCCCATCCATTAGGAATCATACCAAGCTCACTATCAACCATCTCTCCACCACTACTCTTATAGGGCTCTCCATTCTCATTAGGAAACTCAAAATCAACAAACCATCTCTTAAAAATACATTGAGCCATCTCTTCTAAAGTCTTATTCATTTCATTATTTAACTCAATCTTCTCATCTAAACAAGATAAAATATTAGCTATATTTTCTTGTTCTTCTAATGTTGGCACCGTTATTGTTAATAATG
>NZ_CATXCO010000290.1:0-2607 GCF_958366745.1 uncultured Romboutsia sp. | reverse complement strand
ACTATAAAGGAAATAGAAACAGAGTATGGGAAGATAAACTTAGGTATACTTGGACTTACTATAAAAGAAGTAGGTGAATCTATTGATGAATCTAGAGAATTAAAAGATATGCCACAATATAATGAAGAATTATACATAAATGATTTAGTAGATGAAGCTAAAAAATGGGTAAAAGTAATGCAAGAAGAAGAAAATACAGATGTAATAGTAGCAGTAGCACATAGTGGAGAAAAACCTAAAAAAACTAAAAATCCAGGGAATAGAATACAAGAATTAGCACAAGAAGTAGATGGAATAGATGCTATAGTTGCAGGTCATACACATCAGATTTTTGAACAACATAACTATAAAAATAGTAAAGGTGAAGAAGTTATAGTTACTCAGCCAGGTAAGCATGGAGAGGCTATATCTAAAATAACTTTTGAATTAAAAAATCAAAATGGTGATTGGAAGGTAGTAAATAAGTATGTAAAATTAACAAAATTTGATACGATAAAATTTGATGAATATGTAGGTGAATTATTATCTAAAATATCAGGTTTAAAAAGTACTGATAAAGAAATACACTTGAGTGAAGTAGTTCCATTTCAGTGGGATAAAGTTTATGTATTTGATGAAAATATTGATGTAGATAAAATATATGAAACTATTGGGTATAAATGGCAAAGTATTGTATCAAAAGATAAATATAGTGAACTGCAAATAGTATTTATGAATGATGATAAAGTAGTTTGTTATTTATATGGTGATATTAATGATATGGATATAAGTATTAACTTTGATAAATCATCTTATAAAGATGGCGTTATAGAAATTTATCCAAATAAAAATGATGAATTTAAGGTGGAAAAAGGAGAAGAAGAGTATCAAACATATTTGACATATATATCAAAGTAAAGTATAAAACAAATAAACCTTTATAATTGAGATGTATATATAATTATAGAGTAAGTACTTTTCATTTTAATAGGCTCTGTTAGACAATTGTGTGATTAATTATATATACATAACTTATAATACTGTGAATTAATGATAAAATATAAAAAAGTTCACAATTGTTATTTATTGTGAAATAAAAATATAAATTAAATAAGGGGAAGATTATGAAAAGGACAATTTTAGGATTATTATCTTTGGTGTGTCTACTTTTAATTGGATGTACTCAACAAAAACTAGACAAATCAGAATCATTAAGAGATGCATATTTTCAAATTGCAGAGAAATTAGTTACTAAAGAAGAAATAAGCAGTAAATATATCAAAAAACTACTAAGTGGATATAACTATAAAAAAGATGAAGAGTTTAAGATAGAAGGTGGAAATATAGATGGAAGTGATTATATACAACAACCATATACCTTCACAAATGGAAATGAAAGTTTAAATATAACTCATTCTAATTTCAACAATGAAGAACAAATACACCCATTATATACCTTAAATGATAAAAAAGGAGAAACTAATTTATCTATTTTAATTCCTGACGTAGAAGAGGTAGAAATTAGCTATATGTATACTGCAAATAGAGATAACTTAAAAGACCATAAGGATATATTAGAAAAATTAGGTAATAATCAAGGAAAATGGAGTGATGTATATATAAAAGTTATAGATAATGTATGTTCTACTAATAACATGGATATAGAAGATATAAAGAATCTTTTAGGAGTAGAGTATAGTGTTAATGAATATCCATATGATGAAAAATCAAGTCTCAGTTTGAATATTGTAGAATACATTTTTGAAACTGATGATGAGATGTTTATGGTTCAATATGTAAAAGAGAAAGATAAGATTTTTAATGTATTTTATAATGATAAAAATACTAACACTATAAACACTGTGGTCGATAACAAACTTATAGATGAAAAAAAGAATTTACATACTGGTATAATCGCTTATATTGAAGGTCTCGATAAGCAAAGAGAGTTATTAGATTATGAAAATAATTAGTTGCTTATAAATATATAACAAAATTTGTAATATTAATATATTGAATATTTATTTTAATAAAGATTAGACTAAAAAGTACACTAGTGGAGAAATGAATATGTATAAAAAGTTAATAGTATTATTATTAATAATTGTAGTAGGGATAATCTTATTTATATATCCTAAATCATTTAAGCAAACATATAAAGATGTACAAGTTTATGAAAATGGAAAAAAAGTAAGATCAGTTGATATTAAAATGGATAGTAAAATACATAAAGGCCACTGGGTTTGGCAAAGACTTAAATAGAAGTATTACTGTAGATGGTGAAGAATATTTCTTACATCCGTATGATTTATATATGTTTCCAAATGAAGATGGTAACTTTACTGATAATGGTATTTATATGTGTTCATTATATAATGAGAAAAATGAGCTTTTAGAAGATAGAAAGGTTACTCTTTATATAACACATGATAAAAGTACACTTTATATAATAATGGACAATCAGGAATTTATTTACCCATATAATACAGATGAGGATTATCAAAAAGTAAGAGAACGAATGAATAGCTATTTACAATTTTAATATATTACGAATTAGCTAGACAATTAAAATCTGATATGCTCCCTTTATGGTGGACAGTTAAAATAATAAAACTGTCATCATGAAGG
>NZ_CATXCO010000289.1:0-2625 GCF_958366745.1 uncultured Romboutsia sp. | reverse complement strand
ACAACTATTAAAGGTATAAACAAACCTAGGGCATCATCTAACGCTGGTATATATGCTTTAAGTAACATACCTACCATAGTAACAAAGGTTGCTATTACAACTATAAAAGCTGGTATTCTTATTTTATCTGGTATAAATTTTCTCATTAGGGATATTACTATATTCGAACAAATTAAAACTGCAGTTGTAGAAAGTCCCATTCCTAATCCATTTATAGCAGATGTAGTTACACCTAGAGTAGGACACATACCTATTACTTGTACAAGTACTGGGTTTTCATCTACTATTCCATTTTTCAATAATTTCGTAAACTTCATATTCTACCCCTCCATCTTATTAAATAGATTAACAGCTGCATTAACAGCGTTAACTATTGATTTTGATGATATCGTAGCACCAGATACAACTTGTATATCATTTTCTTTTTACGAGCCTCTGATACTAGTTCAACTTCTTGAGCTTTTATATTTTCAAATTGTTTTTTAAGACCTGTATCAAATGTAGACGCTAAATACTGATTTTTTCTAGTATTTATACCTAGTTCAACACCTTTTATTTGACGATCAGTAGTGATTCCAACTAAAACTTCTGTTTTTTCACTATATCCATCTGTTTCAGTATCAAATATATAACCTATTATTTCATCTCCATTTTTAGCTTTATAAACTCTTAAAACTTCCCCTTCTGCTTTACCTTTTAATTCTGTAAATGAAGCTGATTTAAATATTTTTTCCTTTGGATCTATATTTTCATCATAAGCCATTTCATTATCATTACCTGATAATTTTTCATTATATATTTTCATTGCGGCATTTACACCACTGGTAACTCCATTAGAAGTTATAGTTGCTCCAGATATTGCAGATATTTCATTATCATTATTTGCACTTCCTTTTACTACTAAAAGTGAATTTGATACATCTTTATCTACATATTGATTCTTAAAAATAGGTTCTGTAGCTTTTGATCCTAATCCTGGAGTTTCACTATGATTACCTATCTCTACACCTGTTATTTTGCTATCTTTAGATATCCCAACCATTAATTCAATAGCTCCACCATATCCTTTTGATGATGTTTTTATTGTATAACCTATAACTTGTCCATCTTTTATACCTTCATAAACCTCAAGAACTATATCCGAATTCATACCTTCTAATTCTTTAAATTCATCAGCCTCTGGTAGTACAGTTTTACGTGCTTCATTACTTGCTTGAATATTTCTTTCTTCTATAACTGGTGCTGTAATATTATTTGTGACACCTAATACTAATGCTGCAACTGCACATATTGCAAATAAAGTTACCCCTAATTTTAATATATCTTTCATTATTTAGACACCTCCCCAAATACTTTTGTCTTAGTGTACTTGTCTATAAGAGGAGTCATTATATTAACTAGTAGTATTGAGTATGATACTCCCTCTGGATAACCACCATATAGTCTTATTACCGTTGTAATTAAACCAGCTAAAACTGCATATATAATTTGGCCTTTTTTAGTCATTGGTGAAGTTGTATAATCAGTTAGCATAAAGAATGCACCTAACATTAATCCCCCTGCTAATAACTCATATATTACAAAGGTAAAATTAAATCCACCTAATATAAACATTAAAATAGCTACTGTACATATATAAAATGTTGGTATAACATAATTTATAATACCTTTATACATTAAATATAGTCCGCCTAATATAATTAGTACAGCTGATGTTTCTCCTATACATCCACCTATATTTCCTATAAGCATATTACTAATACTTATTCCACTATCTGCTAAAGATGAAACTCCATTTGATCCTGCCTTTAAAAAACTTAACGGTGTTGCTGTTGTATAAGCATCTATATTTCCTGAACTTACCCAATTTACTCCTGTTCTTGTCCACAGTGTCATTGCAACTGGGAAAGAAGCTAATAAAAATGCTCTCGCTGCAAGTGCAGGATTTACAAAATTATTTCCTATTCCACCGAATACCATTTTTACTACTATTATTGCAAATGCTGCCCCTAATAAACACATCCACCATGGAAGTGATGCAGGAACATTAAATGCTAATAATAATCCTGTTACAACTGCTGAAAAATCTCCTATAGTACTTTCTTGTTTAGAAATTTTTTGACATACAAACTCTGCCCCAACTGAGCCAGTTACACAAAAGAATATTACATTTAGTGCACTTAATCTAAAAAAGAATAGTGCAGCTAATGTAGCAGGAAGAAGTGCTATCACAACTTGCTTCATTATATATGATGTATCTTTATTAGTTCTCACATGAGGAGACGACGATACTATCAGCTTATTTTCCATCATTTTTCCCCCTAATTTAACCTATTTGTTAATAGGCTCCTTTTTTATTTACTATTATTTCTCTTTTTGCATTTCTTATTGATTGAAGTAATGGTCTCCTTGCCGGACATATAAATGAGCATGACCCACATTCAATACAATCTAAAGCTCTATAGCTTTCTGCACTTTCATAATCATTTTTCAATGAATAAGCACTTATATATAATGGTTGTAAAAATGCTGGACATACATCTAGACACTTTCCACATCTTAAACAGTTTTGTGAATTTGGAGTTTTTGATTCCTGCTTATCTAAACATAATATTCCTGACGCAC
>NZ_CATXCO010000288.1:0-2640 GCF_958366745.1 uncultured Romboutsia sp. | reverse complement strand
ATAGAATGAAGTTATCTAAACAGAAAATTTTTTTAATCATAATTATAAGTTGTGCTTTTTTAATAGGCTGTTCAAGGAATAAAAGTTATATTGAAGACTATGAATATGGCTTATTATATACTTCAAATAGCGGTTCAGTTGTATCTCTTTATGACAAACAAGGTGAAAATTTAGGGGAAAAAATTTAAACGTATCAGGGATAACATTTGGAAGTTTTATGAAAAACGGAATAGAAGTAAAAGATAAACTATATTATGCTGCTCCATTAGCTGGAAGTAATCAACAAGATTTTGTTGTAGAGATGGATAAAGATAAATTATCTGTAAGCAAAATTAAAAGTACAGGAGTTACTCCAACATTTTTTTCTTCCGATGGGAAATACACTTTTAGTGGGATTTCTTCATTAAATAATTCTCAAATAATTAAGACCGACATAGAAAAAAATAAAGTAATAGGTACAAATGAATTAGAGGGTCAAGGCATCAATATGATTGAAGATGGAAATCAACTTTATATTTTAAGTATAAATCACAATGACTCAGGAAAATCAACAAGTGGAAATTTATATACAATTGATAAGTCTAGTTTTAAAGTTCTAAATAAAATAGTTGTTGAAGATATAAGTTTTACTTGTGATATGGCAAAAATAAGTAATTACATATACATTCTAGTCACTAATGATGGTTTAGATAACAAAACAAATAAGGTTAGAAGGATTAGTTTGAAAGATGGATCTATAAAAGAGTTCAACTTACCATTTAAGAATTTATCAAAAATTCATATAAATAATGATGATATTTATATTGTAGAGTCTGATGTACACAGAGAAGAAATTTGTAATAATGTTGCTAAATTAGATATAAAAACTGGAGAAATAAAATCTTTTAATGTTGAGGGAAACATCCTTTCAAGTATAATAGCAGATAATAAATTTATTTTATCTGATGGTAAAAAGGTATATGTACATAATTTAAATGATTTTAAACTTGAGAAAGAATTTGATGCAAAATCTTATGATAATAAGGTTTTTGTATCTATATTTAAAAAATAAATATAGATATTCTAAAGTTAGTTATTGATTTTCAAAAAAAAGAAAATTTACATGTGTCATTATTTGATGAATCAAGAGAGATTATAATTTAATGTATAATAAGACTGAAAGAAAACACGAAAGATAATAGGGGGATTTAATATGAATAAAAGAATTATGGCTTTAGGGCTATTAGGACCTTCTCTATCAATGGCTGTACCTGTTACAAATTATGCTAAAGAAATAGAGACTGATAAGGAAATTGTTACTAATATTGAAGGAAATGAAGTATTAGAAACACCTGTTACGGCTGAAGAGTACGAGGCATTTGGGGAAGGTGCAAAAGACGATTGTGAAGAAACTTATAAACTTGAAGTTACAGATGAAAATATAGATAAGATAAAAGCTGGAGAAGAAGTTCAAGCTATAAGTACAGAGAATAGCTCAAGATCTATAAGCTGTAGTTATAACTGGACACCAAGAAATACAAGCTGGTCAGTTAAGATAAGCGGACTTAATGACTATAAGTTAGGATTTACAAGATTTTTAATACAAAATAAGTTTACTAGAAGTGGAAAACAATATACTGGAACTTTATATGATGAATCTATTCAGCTAGGATTGCTAAATAATGGAACATATACTCCTAGTGGGAAGGTTGGACCTACAGCTGGAAAAATTCAAACAGGAGATGCTTTATACGTTACAGTTAAAAGAGGAAATACAACAGTACATAGTTGCGTTAAAAGCGCTAAATAAATAGAAAAAGGCTATGGTTGATAGTAGACCATAGCCTTTTAAATTTGTATATTAAAATGTTTTTAAAACTGAGGAGCAATATGGTGAGATACGAATTATTCACCATTTATACTTATAAAATTCATTTTTATTGAAATGAATTTTAATAAATAATTTATGAATAAAAATGTAGCTATATAGTAACATGTAAAAAAAAGAATGTTATTAATAGCAATTACACTTTCAAAAACTAGTAAAACACAAGTAATTATGCAAAATAATAACTGTAAACTATAATAAGAATCTTTAATAACCTTTATATTATTATTTTTTATAGTGCAAATAATAAATTTCTTTTTAAATGATACGAGACTATATGTAAAAAAAATCAATGGGATTATAATCGCAGAAATTACAAGTAATGTATATTCCATTTAAATACTAACCTCCTTTTTTTATTTATTCCCTATATAATAATTATTATAATAAGTGAGTATTATGCACATTATATTTATGAATAAACACCAATATTATTGATATTTATTCATAAATATAATTCTGATAAAATAATTACAGAAGACTAGTATAAAAATATTTGTAAAAAGATTATTTCTGTATATATAAATAAAATTAAAAAAAGCAAACCTATTTTAATTTATTACAATGATGAATCAATTCAAAATACAGCATTTGAGTTTGAGTTTATATATTTAGATTCAGAAGGAAATAAAATAGAGCGTTATTAATTTATTACAAAATATAAAAACTATAAATTACGTGATCCAAAATAATTAAAAATAAGGCTTAAATTAAGCCTTATTTCAGAGCGTAGACAAAGTCTACGCTCTTTTATTTTTGTCAATACTCTTTAT
>NZ_CATXCO010000287.1:0-2647 GCF_958366745.1 uncultured Romboutsia sp. | reverse complement strand
AACTATTATTCCAGCACTTAAAGATGCAGTTTGTGTATTTAAAGGAATAATTACATATGTATTCATACCATTATGCTTATCAAATCTTAAGTTAGATGAGTACTTAACTATTATAAATAACCATCTTAAAATTATTACAGGATTAGTATTTTTAACAGTAGTTGGGAACTTATTATTTGATATTTTTCCATATTATGAAATTAGATTTGGGATAAAATCACAACAAATATTTTTTACTCATCCAACTTATTTAGCTAGTTTTTCTGTAATAATTATAATTTTACTAAGTGTTAATTTAAGAGAACATAAAGAAAATAAAAAATACATAATACTGATGTTATTAGTTTTAGCTAGTACATTAAGGTTTAAGTCAATAGCTTTTATACCGATATATATGTATTTATATTATATAGTTTTTATAAGGCAAAGAAAATTACAGTTACTTGACATAGGAATATTATGCGTATTAGGAGGAGCATTTGCTATATCACAAGTTATGGAATATTTTAATAATCCTGATTGGGCAAGAAATGTTTTAACTATGAATTCGTTAAATATAGCTAAGGATAATTTCCCTATAGGTACTGGTTTTGGAACTTATGCAAGTTGGGTTTCAGGAGAAAGCTATTCTAATATTTATTATGATTATAATATTAGTACAACTTGGGGAATAAGCCCTGATTTTTATGAGTTTATTGCTGATACATTTTGGCCTATGATAATTGGACAATTTGGAGTTTTAGGGTTAGGAATATACATATATATACTGTTAAGAATATATAAAAATATTATGAACAATGATAATTTAGATTATTATTTTGGACAAATATTAACATTACTATACCTTATTATTTTAAGTATGGCAGAAGCTAGTTTTTCAGGGCAGATAGTAGTAGTTTATATGGCTTTAATAGCAGTATTAGGAAATAAAAAAATTGGGAGAATGTAATTATGAAAATAGCAATGATTGGTCAAAAAGGAGTTCCATCTAGATCCGGTGGAGTTGAAATACATGTTGAAGAAATTGCTGCTAGATTAGCTAAAAGTAATAATGACGTTACTGTATATTGTAGAAAATCATATTGTGATGAAATAAAAGACAATCATAGAGGGATTAATTTAAAATATATACCATCTATAAATACTAAACATTTAGATGCAATAACTTATACTCTTTTAGCTTCTTTAGATGCAGCAATAAATAAGTATGATGTTGTTCATTACCATGCACTTGGACCATCTTTATTATCATTTATACCTAGAATGTTTGGTAAAAAAGTTGTATGTACAGTACATGGATTAGATTGGCAACGTGAAAAATGGGGAAAGCTTGCTAAAAAAGCTCTTAAACTTGGAGAGTTTGCTACTGCAAAGTTTCCTCATAAAACAATAAGTGTATCAGAGTCTATATCTAATTATTACAACGAAACATATAATAATGACACTATATTTGTTCCAAATGGTATAGATGAGAAAATTAGTATAGAAGCAAATGAAATAATCGAAAAATATGGATTACATAAAGATGAATACATATTATTCTTAGCTAGATTAGTTCCAGAAAAAGGAGTTCATTATTTAATTCAAGCTTATAATAAACTAAATACAAATAAAAAATTGGTTATAGCAGGGGGGTCGAGCCATTCAGATGATTATGTTAATAAAGTTAATGAAATGGCAAAAGAAAATCCTAATATTATCATGACAGGATTTGTAAATGGAAATCTTCTTGAAGAATTATTTAGTAATGCATATATGTATGTATTGCCATCTGAAATAGAAGGTTTACCGATAAGTTTATTAGAAGCTATGAGTTATGGTCATTGCTGTTTAGTAAGTGATATAGAGCAAAACATAGAAGTTATTCAGTCATACGGTTATTCATTTGAAAGTAAAAACTCTGATGATTTATATGAAAAATTAAAAGAAATTTTAGATGATGAAAATAAAATACTAGATGTTAGATCAAAAGTTAAAGAATATGTAAATAACAAGTATAACTGGGATAAGGTTAGTGAAGATACAGAAAAAGCATATAAAGCTTTAAAAGTAAATAATTAAGTCTTTAATGAGGTATAATAATATGACAAAAAGAAGAGACTACTCAATGGATTTATTAAAGTTTTTAGCTAGTTTTGGTGTAGTTATGATTCACGTTGATGCTAATTTTAGACAAGGTGAATTTGTAAAAAATACTACAGCATGGGATTTATCTCTAGCTATAAATTTATTAACTAAATGGTGTATACCAATATTTATAATGATAAGTGGATACTATTTATTAAATAGTAGTAAAGAGATTGATTATAATACATTTTTAAAGAAGAGATTTAAAAAAGTGCTATTACCTTTTATTGTATGGTCAATTATATACAATTTATATTATCAATACATAAGTAGTGGAATAAGCATCAAATGGACAGCTTTAGGATTAATAAAAAATATATTAGGATATCCAACTGCAGCGCCATTATGGTTTTTATATCCATTATTAGGATTATATTTAATGATGCCTATATTTAAAGGTATAGTGGATAAGATCGATTTTAAAATAATTGCTATAATAATAGGATTTTCAATTGTAATAAAAACTATATCTCCTTTTACAGATATGGTATTGAATGGTTCTATGAACTATTGGAATGAT
>NZ_CATXCO010000286.1:0-2650 GCF_958366745.1 uncultured Romboutsia sp. | reverse complement strand
AGGCACCCATATCCATATTAGATGCACTAACTTTTAACTCACAATCAAAGTCTTTTGTTCTATCCTCTATTATTTTAGCTATTTCAGTATTTGAGTGTTTTTTATCTTCTTTTAATTTTATGAAAAATGACATTGTAGTATCTGATGCTTTACCAAGCATAGAATTAGTAGAGTCTGTTGCACCAATTGTTTCAATATCATCTATTTTCATTAAATTATTTATTATTTTATCACTCATTTTAATAGTATCTTTTTTACTGCTTCCAATTGGCATTTCTAATGTTGCTGACATTTCTGTTGAGTCCATACTTGGCATAAAACTTGTCCCCATAGACCCTACCTTATATACACTAAATATTAATAAAGCAACTACAGGTAAAATTACAGCAACTTTATGTTTTAATGCCCATCTAAGTGCTTTTTCATAAAGGT
Source organism: uncultured Romboutsia sp. (assembly GCF_958366745.1). Lineage (NCBI taxonomy): Bacteria > Bacillati > Bacillota > Clostridia > Peptostreptococcales > Peptostreptococcaceae > Romboutsia > uncultured Romboutsia sp. The sequence continues at coordinate 2,218 of NZ_CATXCO010000286.1, read as the reverse complement.
TAATTAGTCTATCAAATAGTATACTTGGCTTTTTTTCTACCTTTTCTAATAATTTAGAAGACATTGCTGGAACAACAGTTAAAGAAACTATTAAACTTGATAATAAACTATATGCTATCGTTAGTCCCATATCAGTAAATATCTGCTTAGTAATACCATCTGCAAATACTATAGGAAGGAATACACATATAGTTGTAAGTGTAGATGCAAATATAGCTCCTGATACTTGTTTAGCACCATATACACTTGCCTTAGCTGCACTCATTTTATTTTCTCTCATTTTAGATATATTCTCAATAACTACTATACTGTTATCTACTAACATCCCTACACCCAAAGATAAACCAGATAAACTTATTATGTTTAAAGTTATATTACTAAAATACATAAGTACCATCGATACAAATAAACTAATTGGTATACTAAGTGCTATTATTATAGTTGGCTTAAAGCTCTTTAAAAATAATAATAAAACAATAATTGCTAATACTCCACCAACTATTAAGTTATCTAAAACACTGTCTATTATCATTTCTATATATATTCCCTGATCCATTAATGTTGTTATATTAACTTTATCATTTTCTTTCATAATATCATCAATAGTTTTACCTATGTTCTTAGTTACTTCAGTAGTTGATGATACACTAGATTTTTGTAAAGATATCATAACACCATCATTGCCATTTATATTAGCATATGTTTCTTTAGAATTATCAACTTTGCTTATATATGCTACATCTTTTAGATAAATCTTTCCTACACCATTAATATCAAATAATAATAGGTTTTCAAGTTCTTCAATAGAACTTAATTTATCCCCAACTTTAACTAAATGTTTACTGTCATCATCTGAAACATATCCAGCAGGCATAGCAAAGTTTTGAGCCATTACTATATTGCTTATCATCTCTGGAGTTATTTTATTTGTCATATCAGATGCCTCATAAGCCTGTTCTTTTGCAGCTTTTAACTGCTCACTAGCCTTTTTAAGCTCAGATTCACCTTGTGATAATTCAAGTGAAGCTTTACTTAACTCTTCACTAACTTTATTTTGAGCTATTTTTAGTTGCTTTTCTTGTTCTTTTATATCATCTAGTGAATTTAAAGTTTCTAATCCTTTTTTTGCAGTATCAATGCCTTTTTTTAAATTCTCTATAGTTGTATTTAATACAGTTATTCTAGCTTGTATTTGCATTATGTACTCTTCATTATTTTGTGCAGGATTGTTTAATTCATTTTGAAGGTCATTTAATTTACTTTCTGCATCTTTAAGAGATTTTGAAGTTTCTTCAATAGTTTTATTTAAGGTTTCTTTGTTCATTCCTTGAGAAGCTAACTGAGATGCTAATAATTCTAATTTAATCTTAGCTGATTGAAGTTCAACTTCAGCATTAACTAAATTTTCTTTTTGAATTTTTGATTGCTCCTCTAATTGACTTTTTCCATTTGCTATTTGATTTTGAGAATCTTTTAATTTCTTTTCTTGTTCTGCCATTTCATTATCAATTTTTGATTTTACTTTTTTATTTACAGAACTAATCTTATCGTTATCTAAATTAATTTGAATTTTTTCTTCTAAAAGTCCAGTTACACTAACTGATCCTACTCCGTTTGTTCTTTCAAGTCTTGGGACTACGTTTTCACTAACGTAATTTGATAACTCTTTTATATCCATTCCTTTAACATCAACACTTAACATCATAACAGGCATTGAATCTGGGTTTAATTTCATAACTGAACTTGAACCAACTCCATCTTCAAAACTTGATTTTATTAAATCTAGTTGGCTATTTACATCAAGTATTGCTGAATCCATGTTTACGTTTTGGTCAAATTCTATCATAACCATACTAGCATTCTCGCTAGATGTTGATGATACATTCTTAACTCCACTTACAGTAGATACAACTTGTTCAATAGGTTTTGTAACCGACATTTCTACTTTTTCAGGACTTGCTCCTGGATACTGTGTAAGTACCATTGCATATGGAAGATCTATACTAGGTAATAAATCTGTTTTCATATCAAAAAAAGACACTATCCCCAGTATAAATACCATTACAACTGCAACTGCCACAGTAAATGGCCTTTTAACGCTATACTTAGGTATCATTTCCTCCCCCTTATATTATTGAAATTGTCTTTTTTAGACAGTTTATTATACCATTTTTTGTGTAATTTTCTCAAACTTATTTTTAACAAGAATATACTTTTA
>NZ_CATXCO010000285.1:0-2653 GCF_958366745.1 uncultured Romboutsia sp. | reverse complement strand
TCAGTTCTCCTTTAAATAGACTTTTAAAATGTCCTTTTAATCCACTTACATTTCTATTTCCTATTAAGTCGTCTAATGCACCTGCAAAAAACATTGCCATCATAGAAAATATATATAAAGCTAGACATAAAAGCCATACTATATTCAGATTATAGTTACTTGAACTTACAAACCATATATTGTTTAATGTTACAAAACCTAATATTATACTGTTTATTATAATCATTGGTAAGAATACAATTCCCATTCCAACTGGTATCATTTCATTTTTATAATTAGGTCTAATTACATTTCCGTTTACTAACATACTTTTAAATAGAGGTATCATAAAATATGTTCCTAAAAATCCTAATGCGAACAATATTGCATGAAAAATATATTGTGACATACAACTACCTCCATTCTTTTTTCTTTTGTCTTACTACTTTTTTGATATGATAAAACTGTTTACCTCTGTGTATAAACCCTTTTAAATCTCTTCCTGTTTCAGAATGAGTCATATTTACTAATACTTCTTCTATTTTGAAGTTATTTTTTAGTATGTCTATTGTCATACCAACTTCAACACCATATCCAAATGGTATTTCATCAAATATTTCAAGAACTTCTTTTTTAAATATTCTTTGTCCTGATAAAGTAGATGTAAGCTCTACTCCTGTCATTTCTTTAACAGACTCTTTAGCTAGATTTTTTACAAAACCTAGACCACCTTTTTTCTTTGCTGGAGGGAATTTTGCAATAGTTACATCACATTCATTATTTATAATAGGTGTTATTAATTTTTCAACTTCACTTGCAGTATTTCCTAAATCTCCATCTAAAAATCCTATTATGTCTGCTTTTTTCATAGCTTCTTTTAAACCATTATTTAAAGCATATCCTTTACCTCTATTTTGACTTTGTGTTATTACGTTTATTTTGTCGCTTTTTACACTTTTAGCAACTTCAGATGTCTTATCACTAGATCCGTCATCTACTACTATGATTTCGTCTATTTCTTTTATATCTTTGATACTTTCTAATGTATCTTTGATTTTATTTTCTTCGTTATAAGCTGGTATTATTATACTTATATAGCTCATATTATATCTCCTTATTCAAATTTTGTAAGTTTATTTTGAAAATGGCATTAAATCAGTAGTATTTTCACCTATACCATAATTTCCAACTTTACTTTCATCTTTTACTAACATAGTTAAAGATATTTTTCCTACTTCAGAATCTATATTATCTATAGTTGATATATTTAAATCTGAACATAATTTTATAAATTCTGATGTACTTTCTTCTCTTTGAACTGCTACTAAATATTTCTTTTCTGATTTTAATTTAGAGATAATATTTTTTTCTTTTACTTCAAAAGAGTTTTTCATATTTTCATCTTCATTTTCGCCTACTAAAACTACAGAATCATATGAAGCATAATCTTTATTTAAAGATTTAATTTCTATTAAGTCTAATTTTGCTAATTTTTCTAAATCACTTTTAGCAGTTTCTCCATTTAAAGAATCTATTATATAGTTTATGCAATCTTGAGATGATTTTATTTCTATACCTGTAGCCTCTGCTGCTTCTTTTAATTTCTCAGAGTCTTCTATAGTGTCTTTTATTACTATATTGAAAGCTAAATTTCCATTAGCTTCTTTTATTGTATTTTCTAATTCTTCACTATAATCATTCTTCTCATTAGTAAGTATTATTCCAGTATTTTTATTAGTTAATGCATCTGCAATTAAAAGATTATAATTTTGTGATACATAAGTCTTTAATTTATCGTATTTTTCATTTAAGCTATCTATTTGTTTATTTAAATCTGATTTTTCTTCATTTAATGAGTCAAATTTCTCTTCAAATTGTGATAAAACTTCGCTTTGTTGTTTGCTAAGCTCTTGATCGTAATTTAAATTAAATCCTACTATAATACCTATACCTAAAGCTAAAAATATAGAACCTATAGTAACAATATAGTATTTCATATTTATATTCATTATTTAGTCCTCCTAGTTTACATATTCAGTTTCATTTTTAATTGCAATAATTTAATAAGTTGTTGTACAGTTGGAGATAAATAAGCGATTATTAAAACCGGGAAAATCGCTGTTACTACTAAGGCCCATATATATTTCATTTTTAACTTACTTTTATAAAGTAAATTAACTCCCTTTGCATCTATTAATTTAGCTCCTATTTTTAATCTTACTAAGAATGTAGAAGCCATACCTTTTCTTCCCTTTTCAAGGAAGTCTATCATATTAGAATGTGAACCTAATGCAACTATAAGTTCTGCTCCATATTCATATGCAGTAAGCATAGCAATATCCTCACTAGTACCTGGTGCAGGGAAAACTACAGCATCTAACCCTAAATCTTGTACTCTTTTAAGTCCAGGTGCTCTACCATCTACATATGCATGTACTACTATTTCTTTTGCTTTTTTAAGGGCTTCATCTGTAACACTGTCCATATCACCAACTATTACATCTGGATCGTATCCACATTCAATAAGAGCATCTGCTCCACCGTCAACACCTACTAATATTGGTTTCATTTCCTCAATATAAGATCTTATTGTTGCTAAATCTTCTTTGTAGTCTTGACCTCTAACTACAACTAATACATGTCTATCTTTATAATCCGTAGCCATTTTAGGGAT
>NZ_CATXCO010000284.1:0-2657 GCF_958366745.1 uncultured Romboutsia sp. | reverse complement strand
AAAAGAGGCAAATACAGTAAGAAGAATATTTGAACTATACAGCCAAGGTCATGGATACAAGGCAGTAGTAAATAGAGTAAACAAGGAAGGTCATAAGACGAAAAGAAATGGTTTGTTCGCAGTAAGTACAGTAAAGGAGATACTTCAAAATCCAGTATAAATTGGTAAGATAAGGTACAATGTAAGGCAAGATTGGAGCAAGAAAAGAAGAAATAATATAAATGCAAATCCAATACTTTCAGATGGAATACATGAACCAATAATTGATTTGGAAACATGGAATAAAGTACAAGTAATACTAAAGGAAAGAAGTAAGAAACATAATAAGGTCTACGATTGTGAATTTCCTTTAACTGGAATACTAAGGTGTCCTGTATGTGGAGCAGGAATGACAATTAGTAGGTCTACTGCTAAAAGGAAAGATGGAACTAGAAGAATAAATGAATACTATTCTTGTGGAAATTGGAAGAATAAAGGAACAGCAGTATGTAATTCAAACTCAATAAGAGTAGAATTAGCTGATGAATATGTACTAAATAAGATAATGGAACTAATCAATGATGAAACTATATTAAGGAAGGTAGTAGATAATATAAATCAGAATAAATCTACTAAGTTAAAACCAATACTAGAGCACTTAGAACAGATAAATAAAGAGATAGAGAAACTAACAAGTAAGAAGAATAAAAACATAGAACTATTTGAAGATGGAATATTAGATAAAAGTGAGTTGTCACCAAGAATAAAAGTAATAAATGATGACATTGAGAAACTAAAATACAGAGAGCAAGAGTTAAAACAAGATCTTCAACTAGCAGAAGGAGATCCAATACCATTTGAGATAGTAAATGAAGTAATGAAAAGATTCAAAGAAGTATTCTTTGAAATGAGTACAAGTCAACAAAGGAAACAACTAATACATCTACTAGTTTCAAAGATAACAATAAATAAAGAAAGAGAAATAGATAGCATAGAAATACAAATAAATGATGATGTGATAACATACTTAATGAAGGATAGGTTACCTAAAGAACAAGGTAACCTATCCTTTTTACATTTACTTGGAATGAATTGTATAAATCTGAAAATAGTAATATAATAAGTATGATAGTTGAATAGTGGGAGTTTAAAATTGAAAATAGAAGAATTAGTGAAAGTAATACAAGAAAGCAGAGAGTTATTTGGAGAAAATGAGTTAGCATATCTTTCATTAACTAGCAAGAATGAATCAGTAATAAGGGATAGAATAGCATACAAGTTACACTTAGAGTTAAAGAATTCAATTGTTGCGAGGGAACACAGCATAAAAGCCATAAATTCTAGAATTGATTTAGCAGTATTAGAAAATAATGATATAAAGGATATAATTTGAAATTAGGTTAATGAATAAAGGGAGTTGAGAAGGAGAGGGTTGATAATACTGTCATTTAAGTAAGCCTTTATAGATAGAACTTTAGTGATAAATTATATGTGGAATTGGTATATAAATAATATTAGTAATTTAATGTTAAAAGTGTTAATTTATGAAATTATCATTTTTATATCTATAATATAATTGAATCTTTATGTTATTATGTATTTATAAAATAAATTCATTTTGATATATATTATATAAAATGGAGGAAAATATAAATGAAAATTAATATATTAATTGTTGAAGATGAAAAAGAAATAAGGGAAGGCGTAAGTGAATATCTATCAGAAGTTGGATATAACGTTATAAGTGCAGAAGATGGAATGCAAGCAATAGAATTATTTAAGAATAGTAAAATTGATTTAGTAATTTTAGATATAATGCTTCCCAAAGCTAACGGATTTGTTGTTTTAAATAAAATTAGACAAGAAAGCAATGTTCCAGTAATTATGTTAACAGCAATGAGTGATGATTATACCCAAATTATGAGTTTTGATGAAAAGGCAGACGATTATATTACAAAGCCATTTTCAATAATAGTTTTACATAAAAGAATAGAAGCACTTCTTAGAAGAGGAGTAAAAGTTAGCGAAAATAAAAAGTGGTTCTATGGAGACATAGAAATTGATTTTGAAGGATACTCAGCAAGAAAGAATGGCGAAAATATAGATTTAAAACCTAAGGAAATAAAATTAATAGAGTTATTATTAAAGTATGAGGGAAAGGTTTTAACAAGAGCACAAATCTTAGATAATTTATGGAATATTGAAGAATCACCAAATGATAGGGTTATTGATGTATATATTAAAAATATAAGAAAAAAGTTGTTATTAGATTGTATAGTAACAGTTAAGGGAATTGGATATAAATTTGAGGAGCAATGATGAATAAGTTAAAGTTATTTTCAAAAACATATATATTTACCATGGGGATAATAAGTTTAATAATTTTAATTTCAAATGTTTTAATTTATTTAGCATTACCCAAGGTATATGTGAATAATAAACAAAAGGAAGCTGATAAAATTATTGAAGCTTTAATTGAACAAGTAAGTAAATCTGATAATGAGGAATCATTTAAGATAGCAAAGAATTTTGCTGAAAAATATAATATTCAAGTTTTACTTACTATAGGAGATGAAAAAAGGGTATTTCAAGGTTTGCACAAAGTAGATATATATGTTAATGAAGAGGAAATTACAGAAAACTCTTTAATAATTCCTAATTTAATTGGTGAAAATATT
>NZ_CATXCO010000283.1:0-2665 GCF_958366745.1 uncultured Romboutsia sp. | reverse complement strand
CTTATCTGGATGCCCTTCTGTTACTGATTCTGATGTAAATAAATGTCTTGCCATATCCTTATATCACCTTTCCTTTATTTATTTATTTTTATTTTTTTCATTGTTATATCCTAATACAAGAGCTAGTTCTCTTAAAACCTTGCAAGCTAATACAGTAGATACTTTTGTGTTATCATAGTCTGGGCTAAGCTCAACAATATCACATCCTACTATATCTACATTTGAATTTTTTAGTATACTAAATATATTTTCAAATTCCCTATATGTAACTCCTCCAGGTTCTGGCGTTCCAGTTCCAGGAAATATTGATGGATCAAATACATCTAAATCAATTGTTATGTATATTTTTTTATACTCTAATTTATCAACTATATCCTTAAAAGTACTTATATTTCCAACTTCCATATACGTATGATTTTCCTTAAGTGAAAAATCAAACTCTTCTTTAGTTCCAGATCTTATTCCAAACTGATATATTTTATTATCACCAACTATATCCCAAATTCTTTTTATTACCGTAGCATGAGAGTTTTTATTATTATTATATTCTTCTCTTAAGTCTGTATGGGCATCAAAATGTAGTATATAAACATCTTCATATTTTTCATAAACTGCCTTAAATGCAGGAAGGGTAACCAAGTGCTCTCCACCTATCATAAAAGGTATTTTATTATCTTGTATAATTTGTTTTGTACCTTCATATATTTCTTGTAATACTTTATCAGTATCACCAATACTTAAATCTAAATCACCCATATCACAGATTTTAAAATCTTCTAAATCTAATTCAAGAATTGGGCTATACGTTTCAAGTCCATAAAATTCAGGTCTCATAGAACTACTTGCAAATCTAGCTCCAGGTCTATTAGATGTAGTTCCATCAAATCCTGCTCCATAAACGACTATATCAGATTTATCATAAGGATTTTCCATACCCATAAATGTATTTATATTGGAAAATTTATTCATTTTCATTTAACATATCCTTTACATATTGCGGTAGCATAAATGCTCCTTTATGTATATCGCTATTATAGTATTTTGTTTTTAAATTTAAATTTTCCCATGCTTCTTTGTTGTGATTTTTTATTGGATCAAATTTCTTAGATGCAAACCCAAATAACCAATGTCCTGATGGATATGTTGGTATATGAGCTTGATAAACTCTAGTTACCTCGAATAAATTCTTTATTTTATTATTAGCTCTTTTCATCTCTTTTGCATTAAAATCAAAATAAGGACTTTCATTTTGATTTACAAGTATTCCATCCTCACCTAATACTCTATAACAATCTTTATAAAAATCTACAGAGAATAGTCCTTCTCCAGGGCCTATTGGATCAGTTGAATCTACTATTATTAAATCATAAGATGCATCTTTAGCATTTCTAACAAAAGCTACACCATCTTCGTAATATAAGTTTACTCTTTTATCATCTAATTTACATGCACATATATCTATATACTTTCTAGATACATCTACAACCATTTTATCTATTTCTACCATATCTATTTTTTCTATTTGTGGGTAACGAGTAAGTTCTCTCACTGTTCCTCCATCTCCACCACCAATGACTAATACATTCTTTATATTCATATTAGTTGCCATAGGTGTATGAACTATCATATCATGGTATATAAATTCATCTTTATAATTTACCATCATAAGTCCATCTAGTGTTAAGAACTTTCCAAACTCCTTACTTTCAAATACATCTACTTGTTGAAATTCTGATTTATCACTAAATAAGTGATTATCTACTTTTATTGAAAAACGTACATTGTCAGTCCACTCTTCTGTGTACCAAAGCTCCATAGTACTTCCTCCCAAAATCCAAATTTATTTTTATTTTTTATAATTTATCTATTTATATTTTTTATTTATATTTTTTATTTATATCTAATATTAATATTTTAGCTATGTAAATTTGCATATTCTTTATCTTTATGCTAAAATATAAGTCCAAATTTATTTTTATTTTTTATTTATATTTAGGTATTTATTATTTATATAGCTTCTGGCTTATGAGTAATATTGCCTAAATCTTTTTTTGCAAATTTTTGTATTTTTGTAGTTAATCCTCTAGGTATCTCTGTTGACTCACTTTTCTCTGCTTTTAAAAGAGTTTCTAATAATTCAAAGCTTTTCCATGGATCTATATCTCCACAAGTAAAAAAGTCTGCTGCTGCATATCCATATTCTGGCCATGTATGTATAGTTAAATGAGATTCTGCTATTATTACTGCGCCTGATACACCCCATGGATTAAAGTGATGGAAAACAGAATCAACTATTGTAGCCTTTGCATTTAAAGCTGAGTTATTCATAAACTCCTCTATTAACTTTGGGTTTTTTAATACTTCTTCATCACAATTATAATATTCTACTAATATATGACGACCTAAAGTTTCAAATTTCATAAAAACACACTCCTTAGCTGATACTAGCAGTATCATTTACTACTAATATTTTATTTAATTTTTTATCTTGAGCATCTGTAAAATATGCTCCACTATCTTTAAGTAAATTTATGTAATTTATAATCTCATAAGTTATTATTTCTCCTGGAGATATAATTGGTATTCCTGGTGGATATGCCATTATAGATTCTCCACATATCATATTTAATGAATCTTTTATATCTACAAGTTCTTTTTTTTCTTA
>NZ_CATXCO010000282.1:0-2693 GCF_958366745.1 uncultured Romboutsia sp. | reverse complement strand
ATGCTTGTTTAGTACATCCTGGTGTATTATCTCTTGGATAAAAATATAATACTATTTTTTTATTTTTAAAATCTGATAAACTTACTAAATTTCCATCTTTATCTTGTAATTTAAATTCTGGTGCTTTTACTCCTGCTTCTAACATATTTTACTCCTTTGTTTGTTTTATATTACATATTATACCAAATATACTTATATTTAAACATTAGTATATATAGTTTATATTATCTTAATATAAAAAATAACCTAGGTTAAAACTAGGTTATTTTTATAATTATTTTATTCTTTATTTGGATCTACAGGTAATATTATAACAAAATTACTACCTTCTCCTACCTTACTTTCTACGTATATTTCACCTTTATGCAGCTCTACTATTTTGCTAGTTATACTAAGACCTAATCCACTTCCACCTTTTGATTCATCATTATCTACTTGATTAAATCTATCAAATATCGTTTTATGATATTTTTCTTCAATTCCAACTCCAGTATCTAATACACTAATCATAACTTTATCATCTAAATCCTTTATAGTTATAGTTATATTTCCACCTTCTGGTGTAAACTTAGCTGCGTTACTTACTAGATTTACTATACATCTTTCTATTTCATAATCATCACATAATATAATCTTTTCTTCAACCTCAGGATCTATTATAAGTTCTATAGATTTAGATTTTATATAGTCAATTAAAGTTAAAGATGTTTCTTCAACTAAGTATATTATGTCTACTTCCTTTAAATTTAAGGTATACATTTTGCTTTGTAACTTAATATTATCTAATATATTGTTAACAAGATTTAATAATCTATTACAATTCCTCTCAGAAATATCTATATAGTAAGCTAATTTATCTGACTTAATAGCATCCTTTTTAGATAATTCTAGTAATAATTGATTCGTACTACTTATTACATTTAGAGGAGTTCTAAGCTCATGAGATAAATTAACTAAGTATTTATTCTTATTTTCCTCGATTTTTATATTATTATTATATAACTCTTCATTTTTTATCATTTGTTCTTCAAGTTCTTTAGTTCTTGACTTTACTAATCTATCTAGGTATTTTAACTTATACTTATTATTTATTATAAATAATATAGCAATAACTAAATATATAAAGCAAGCAATTGGGCTCATCCAAAATGGATATTTAATAGAAAACTCCATGGTTTCACTATCACTTATATCTCCTCTACTATCTACTGCTCTAACTTTAAAAGTATATTTTCCTGGCAATAAATCATTATATATAACATAATTTTCTTTAGTTGTTGCTTTAGATGAATTTGATCCTATTAACTCATATTCATAACTTATATTTTTATTACTTGAATATACAGGAGTAAAGAACTTGATTTTAATATTTTCTGTATTGTTGTCAAACTTTAATCCATTTATATCTAAGTAATCTTTATCGTTAACTTTAAATCCATCAAATATTACTTTTGATTTATTATTAATACTATTTACGTCCTCTGAATAAAATGCATTTAATCCATTTATCCCACCAAAGAATAATTCTCCACTTTTACTTTTAAATGCTGCATTTCCATTAAACTCATTCCCTTGAAGTCCATCTGTAACACTTAGGTTATTTACAGTGTTATTTTTAGTATCTATTTGGCTAATACCTTTATTGGTACTTACCCAAATATTATCATTATCATCTACTAATACTCCATATATAGTATTATTAGCTATACCATCACTTGTTGTATACCTTTTAAACACTTTTGTTTTAGGATCGTATTTATTTAAACCGTAACTTGTACCGATCCATATGTTTCCTTTTGAGTCTTCATTTATATATCTTATACGATTACTACTTATACTAGTTTTATCATTAGGTATATTTTTATAGTATTTAGTTTCTTTAGAGTTAGGTTCTATAATTCCAAGTCCACCATCTCTTAAAAATCCTATATAGTAACTTCCATCTTGTCCTTGATATACATATCTAACATATGAACCTTCATCTACATAATCAGTCATATCTATGATTTTATCATTTTCTATATCAAGTAAATTTAAACCATTTGTACTTCCTATCCATAGATAATTTTTATCACATACAAAAATATCTTTAACATTTTCTCCTATTAATCCATCTTCTAGATTATAGTTTTGTATTGTATTTTCTTTTTTATTAATTTTTAATACTCCAGCATCTGTAGCTACAAATATAAAATCTTTATACCCTGTAATGTCATTTATACTATTGCTTTGTATTACATTGTTATTTTCCATATTAATAGATTTAGATGTATTATTTTCCCTATCGATTATATTGACACCTTTAGTTCTACTACCAATCCATAAATATCCTTCATCATCTTCATAGATTCCGTGAACCATATTTTCACTTAATAAGTATCCGTCATCTAAACCTGCATTGTAGTATTTTATACTACTTTCTGTATCAAATATACTTATTCCAGAATATGTACCAACCCATAAAACGCCTTCTCTATCTTCTATAATAGACCTTACATCGTTATATACTAAGCTATTTTTATCATAAACTTTATTTTTATAAACATCAAAACTGTCATTTTTTTCATTGTATCTAGCAAGTCCATTTGTAGTACCTACCCATAAATTTCCTTTGATATCTCTTATTATCGCTCCAACTTGATTTGCTGGAATAGAGTTTTCATCTTCTATATCATTTATGTATTGTGTTACTT
>NZ_CATXCO010000281.1:0-2705 GCF_958366745.1 uncultured Romboutsia sp. | reverse complement strand
AATGCTTCGCCCACGCAGTGGCTCAAGCAACGGACGAAGTCGTTGGCGACATGAAGTGTTTCGCCGACACGTCGCTCAGGCGAAGCGAATTTTTTACGTATAAGAAAGCTATGATATAAAGTTTTTGTGGATAAAATTTTAATAGATGTAATATTAATAACTTTATAAGCGTAAAATGATATTTGGTAATGTTTCGCCGACACGTCGCTCAAGCGAAGCGAATTTTTAATGGTAAGAATTAAATATAAAATAAAGTAGTAATATATTATATAATTTATATATAATCCTATTTATTTTACTTATTAAATTATGATATCATAAATGGGAAGGGAGTTGGAAACTTGAAATTACATAAACCTGGAATGAGAAACATAAAAACAGGTATAGGTGTTATGATATGTGTTTTAGCTGGACACTTACATCTAGTTGATAACACATTATTTGCAGCAATAGCTTGTATTGTATGTATGCAAACAACTGTAAAAGGTTCTTTAACAGCTGGATTAAATAGATTAAAAGGAACATTTATTGGAGGTCTAATAGGCTTTATATTTGTGCTTATACATCCTGGAAATCCAATATTATCGTGTTTAGGTATAATTACAACTATATATATTTGTAATGTATTAAAGATAAATAACTCTATAAGTATTGCTTGTGTTGTATATTGCGCAATATATTTAGGAGTAGGAACAAATAATCCAATAGCATATTCTTTTCACAGAATAGTAGATACATCAATAGGTATTTTAATTGGAGTATGTGTAAATTACTTTATTTATAGACCTAATTATTTAGGTCGTATATACAATGAAATCAGAGAAATTGAAAATACATCAATAAAATTATTAAAAAGTGAAATAGAAAAAGGAAATCATGTTGATATATCATCTTTAAAAAATGAAATTACAAAATTAGAAGGTTTATATAAAAACTTTTTAGATGAATTAGAATATAGCAACGATGAAGTAGATAATAAATCAATAAATAAAACTATAAATAAGTGTAAGCAAATATATTTACATCTTCAGGTATTAGAACATATGAAAGATAAGTGTTACTTAAATAAAGAAAATTATATTAAATCTAAGGATTTATATGAGAAATTAGATAAAAATATAGAAATTAAAGAAAATGTAAGTCCAGTTTATAATTTTCATATAAGTAGGATAATTGAACATATAAATGAAATACATGATATTGATGTAGATGATAATATATAAATTAAAATATCCAAGAATTCAAACTTTGAACTCTTGGATATTTTTTTTAAAGCGGTATCGCTTAATAAATGAAATATTTAGCCCATATGTCGCTTAAGTAAAGCAAAATTTTTACAAATATATTATAAAGCTATAAATATATAAGCAATTGGCACAAATATAATTAAACCTAATATATTATAAAAAGTAAAAGATTTCATATAATTATCATTTCCAAACTCACTAGTATAAATCTTATAAGAAATAACACTAGCAAGAGAAGCTATCAATGTACCCATACCACCAATATTCACACCTAAAAGTAACTCTTTAAAGTGATTAGTAAATCCAGATAAAAGCATAGTAGCAGGAACATTACTAATAACTTGACTAGAAAGTACTGAGGCTAAAAATGTAGACTTAGGACTATTTAAAATACCTTCCATAAAGTTTTTTACAACATCCATAGTTGAAATATTTCCAACAAATATGAAAAATCCTATAAAAGTAATTAATAAAGAATAATCAACTTGTGAAAATAACTTTTTATTTAAAATTAAAACCATAACAATAGTTATTAAAAAAGTAACCTTATAATCAATAACATGGAAAACTGATAATAATATTATTAAAAATAACCCACCAAATAAATAAACATCTCTTTTATTATCAATTTTAACATCTTCTAAATCTAAACTTAAATTCATCTTTTTATCTTTAAAAACAAGTAAAACTAAAAATAATACTGCTAAAATAACTATAGGTAAAGTTATCTTAAAAAAGTCTATAGGACTTAAATTATAAAAAGAATATATAAATAAGTTCTGAGGATTACCCATAGGAGTAAAACTACTTCCAAGATTAGCAGCTAATGTTTGAAATACTACTATTTTTAAAACATTAATATTTGCTTTTCTTGCAATAACAATACTAAGTGGAACAAATGTAATAAGGGCAACATCATTAGTAACTATCATTGAAGATATAAAAGTTATAAATACAAGTGCTAAAGATATAGATGTATAAGTATTACATTTTTTTAAAAGTCCTATGGCTATACTATCTAAAACCTTTAACTCTTTAAAAGCAGCAACTACCACCATAAGATTAAATAATAATATAAGAACCTTAAAGTCAATGTAAGACAATTTAGGTATAGAAATAAAAGAACTAAGTATAGCAAGAGTAACTGCTATAACTAGAACACATTCCTTTTTTAAAAACTCAATAAATGAGCTTTTCTTTTTTCCTTTTTGTGTTTGAATAATTTGACTCATGTTTCTCTCCATATAATAAATTTTATCATGAAGATTTTACACTATTATATAACATATATCAAATTAAATTTTATAAATAGAATACAGTATTAACATAAGTTTTATAGCTTTTGGTTATTATAATATCATAAAAATAACTTTTAAGGTGGTGACAAAGTGTACATTCTTATAAGTCTTATTGGAGGCCTTGGATTATTTCTTTATGGTATGAACATAATGGGAGAAG
>NZ_CATXCO010000280.1:0-2717 GCF_958366745.1 uncultured Romboutsia sp. | reverse complement strand
ACAGTCTATAAAGAAAAAAGGAAGCAAGTCCTAATAAACTTGCCTCCTTGAGGTCAACATTGATATCCATCATAGAGTTGCCAGTGTCATAGCTCCACCTTCACCTCTCTGATGTAGCATATAAAACATGTCACCTGTATCAGGTGAACATACTTGGGAGACAACAGGATTGGTAACCTCTCCATTAAGGAACTTGTCACTAACTGCACCAGTTTCACAGCCATAAACAAAGAAGCACTTACCTGTATGAGGATTCTGCTTAACCTCAATCTTGTTTACACCCTTTTGAGCCTTGAACTCATTCACTGTCACTGTCTCTAAGAACTTTAACTTTTCCATAATCTTGTAATTTTATTGTTGTGCAGACAGACCATTCTGCTGCTGTTGATTCAGTTACTATGGTGGGGTAATGAGCTAACTGTAATGAGTTCACAATGTAAATTCAATAATCCCCAAGATGTACAGGGGGGATATCCCACTCTTAAGGTCTGGGGTGGGTGAAAATGTGACTTAGAGTACACTTGTAGATATCAAGTTTGCAGAAATTGAAAATAAAAATTAAAAATATCAGGGAGACAGTATATCAGATGACAGTAGGGAGTGCTATATATTAGTTATGTACAGATATAGAAAGCCCCTGCCTTCTGGTGTGAAAACAGGGGGGATTGGGACTCCTTCACTTTTATGATTACTCTTGTACTACTCTTTGAAGTATATTAGGGTGCTTCACTTTACTTAAGTTCCAATGTTCAATAGTTAAGCTTGGTGATACTCCTATTGCATTAGTTAACTCCTCTTGCATGATACCTTTCACCCATTCAACATGTTCAGTAGTTGTAGCAATGGAGTCATGGATAGTAAATACAGGAACTTGAGGATTGCCTTCTTCCCATATTCTTTTACAGCATCTGTGGAGAATGATTTCACTCTCTATTGATTGCAATAAACAAGATAACCTATTATGCTGTTTATCAATAGCAATATCCTTATATCTATGCTTGATAATCTTAAATAGTTCAGCTACTTTAGGGAATAATTCTGTGCTAAATATCTTCTTCATTTGGTTAATGGTTGCATCATCATGCTGCCCTTGATTACTGGAGAAGAACAAGTAAAACATAAGCACTTTAGCCTCATCTCTATCAATAGATTTATGTAGACTATGTTGACATACTTCTGCAACTGTCTCATACATATTACCACTAGAAGCTATATCAAGGTATTGTGCAAAATCTTCTTCACTGCATGTTTGGAAGAATCCTTCTACCTTCAAGGGTATAGCAACAGTAGTCATAGCTCTCTGAATATCCTCTGGTAATGAATATAGACTTAGTGAGAGTTCATTTCTTATACTCCAGAATTCAGGTTTAAGTAATACACAGGCTAAGTAAGGTTGGCTATTACTTATATCAATGCTGACTAGTTCTTGTTCATTATATGTGAGGAAATTCCTATAGTCCTTTTCTATATTGGTGATTACAGAATGTAATCTATGGACTGTGCTGTCTATATGTACTTCATACCTATGATTCTCTATTTTATTTATGTTTATTAGAGCCGCCATATACTGCACAAGGGGGTGTTTCAATTTATTGGTATTCTTATTCTTGTTCCACCTTCCTTTGTCTTCCATCTTATATTGCAGAATGCCATCAGAATATTGACTTACTATAGGGTTAATAGATAACCTTTTCTCTTCATACCAGTAATATAAGTAAGGTAGTTCAATAAACGTTTCATCATTCTCTTCTTGGATAAAGTAAGCATCTTCTTCATGCCTACAGGTGACATTACAAATATGGAAACCTGACTGGGTATATTGTTTACTCCATCTGTATTGCATGGATTTTACTCCGGGGATATATACAGCATAACATTCAAGAACACCAGTATTCACTAAGTAATCCTTATAAGGTATAATATCTCTGATATTGTCTTTAACATAACCAATAGTAATAGGAATCCACCCATCTTCATCTATTAAGTCCTTATTCCTAGCAGGTATAGTAGATAGCAAAGCAAGGAAATAGTATATCTTATCTTTAGAAAACCTTAAGTTGGAATTAAACCCATATTCCTCTAGGGGATACAAGGCTAAATGGACATCAAGGTCAAAATCCACAGGTAATACTATATTTCTTCTGTGCCCTTTACCTGCAAGAGCCATAAAGGCAATACTAGCTCTTCTTCTAGGAGAAACTCTTATGCCACTTAATATGCTAAAACTAAATAGATTATTCATAATATTTATATAAGTCTACAAATATAAGAACTACTTCCATTATGATGGGAAATTTATAAAATAAATAACTTTAACAAATTATTTTCCTTAGTAGCTATCCTGCCAGTATGTTCTTTAAATCCTCTAGGATTCTCTCCTCTGATGGTGTATTTATTCCTAGATGTTCTATCAGTAGCATACATACTTTTCAATAAGACTACATACTTTCTTGGTTTCAGTACCTTATGTAGATGATACTGAACTATAGGAGCTAATATCTCTTGTATCTCACTTGCTGAATAGCTCTTATTTAAGGTGAGACTTCTTCTTATAGCAACTTTGAAAGGATGCTCTTCATCTAGTGCCCAGTACATGACTGTATTATTGAGGTTCTTGAAGACTACACTGTTACTTATTCTACTTTCCCATAGTTGATGTAGCAGACTATCAAGGTCAACATACCTATATAGCTTGATGAATCTCTCTAAGAATATCT
>NZ_CATXCO010000279.1:0-2729 GCF_958366745.1 uncultured Romboutsia sp. | reverse complement strand
GAAAAGATAGATTTTGTTAATTAAGCTATAACACTTAGCAATGTAAATTCAAAATCTAGAGAAGATATGGAAGTAGTTTGTAAAGATGGAAATTTTAATATAAAAAATTTAACTAGTAATATTCAAATACACTCAGATATAGTTAATAAAATAGATGAAAGTAATATAGGACAAAAAAAAGAGGGAGATGCATTAATAACAAATATACCTAATACACCTTTACTGATATTTACAGCTGATTGTGTACCTATAGCTATAATTGATAAAAAGAATAAAGCTATAGGACTAGCCCATGCTGGATGGAGAGGAACTTATGATGCAATAGCTAAAAAAACTATAGAAAAAATGGCAGATAATTATAATACAAATCCAAAGGATTTAGTCTGTATTATAGGTCCATCTATTGGTCCTTGTTGTTATGAGGTATCTAAAGATTTAGTTGAAAAATTTAACATGAATTTTACAAATAGTACAGAAAAATTTTATACAATAGAAGAAGATAAATATAAACTAGATTTATGGAAGGTTAATGAGCATATACTAAGGGAATGCGGAGTTAAAGATGAGAATATAATAAATCTAAATTTATGTACTAGCTGTAATAGTGATAAATTTCACTCTTATAGAAAACATAACAAAACACAAGAAAGAATAGGTACTATACTACAGATAAAATAAAGGAGGATATATTATAATGAAGCCTAAGATCCTTATTATAGATGATGAGATTCATATAGTAGAACTTATTAGATTTAACCTAGAAACATCAGGATATGAAGTAGATATTGCATATGATGGACTAGATGGATATCTTAAAATAAAAGAAAATGCACCACAGTTGGTACTTCTAGATTGGATGTTACCTAATATAAGTGGTATAGATATGTTAAAGAAAATAAGAAATGATAAATCACTATCTGATATACCAGTTATAATGCTAACTGCTAAAAATATGGAAAGTGATAAAATAGAAGGGTTAGAATTAGGCGCAGATGATTATATAACAAAGCCATTTAGCATAAAAGAACTATTAGCTAGAGTTAGTTCAGTTCTTAGAAGATATAATATAAATAAAGAAAATGTTGAGAATATTTTAACTGTAGGAAGTTTAAATGTAAATCTTCTTAAGCATGAAGTTTTTAAAGGAAATGAAAAAATTGATTTAACTCTTAAAGAATTTGAACTATTAAAGCTATTGCTTGAAAGTAAAGGTAAGGTACTTTCAAGAAATTATCTTTTAGATAAAATATGGGGATATGATTATTATGGAGAAACCAGAACAGTAGATGTCCATATTAGATATTTAAGAAAAAAAATAGAAGGAGATAATTCATCAGAAAAATATATACAAACTATTAGAGGAGTAGGGTATAAGATAGATTAAAAGTTAGGAGACACCTTTATGGATAATGTTGTATTAATTTTTATAACGCTAATGGCATCTACAGTATCGATAATATGTATTAGATACAATATAAGACTTAGAAATTATCTAAAAGTATTTATAGAAACATCTAAACAAATAAGTAATAGAGAATTTCACTCTAGGCTAAATATAGATGCAAGAGGAGAACTTGGAGAATTAAGCAAAAACTTTAATGACATGATAGATATAATGAATAGCAAAATCGAGGAAGTAGAATACAATCATCTTCAAATGACATCTATACTAAAAAGTATATCTCATGGAATTTTAGCTGTTGATATTGATGGTAACATAATGCTTATAAATGATGAAGCTAAAAGAATATTAAAGTGCGATAAATATGAATTTATAGAGGGTAAAAATATAAATCTTATAATAAATGAATCAAGTCTACTAAAAGAAATTGCTTTATTTAAAGGATCTAAAGAAAGTAAATATGTAGAACTTACAACTGATGATGAAATAGTGTATAGTATAAACCTAGATCCTATATATTTGCAAGATATGGATAATATAATAATTGGTTCAATTATAAATATTAAAGATATAACTGAAAAAGTTAAATTAGAAAATATGAGGACTGACTTTGTTGCTAATGTAAGTCATGAACTAAAAACCCCTCTTACATCTATAAGCGGATTTGTAGAAACCTTAAAGTTAAATGAAAATATAGATATAGAAACTAGAAATAGGTTTTTAGGAATAATTGAAAGTGAATCTGATAGGCTAAAAAGACTTATAGATGATATATTATTACTATCATTTATAGAAAAGAAAGAAACTAAATCTATAGAATTAGTGAATATATATGAAGTTTTTATGGAAGTATATGAAATGACGAATTACTTTGCTAAATCTAAGAATATAAATGTAAGCTATAAGTTTAGTGATCAAAATATATCAATATTATCTAATCGAGATTATGTAAAACAAATATTTTTAAATTTAATTGATAATGCCATTAAATATACACCAGAAAATAAGGATGTATATGTAGA
The DNA here is from genome assembly GCF_958366745.1 of uncultured Romboutsia sp. Classification (NCBI taxonomy): domain Bacteria; kingdom Bacillati; phylum Bacillota; class Clostridia; order Peptostreptococcales; family Peptostreptococcaceae; genus Romboutsia; species uncultured Romboutsia sp. Next base: position 305 of record NZ_CATXCO010000279.1, on the reverse strand, counting down.
AGTTTATTATGATAAAAATAACTTAGTAATCAAAGTAGGCGATAATGGAATAGGTATACCTAAAGAAGATATAAAAAGAATATTTGAAAGATTTTATAGAGTGGATAAAGCTAGAAGCAGAGAGGTAGGCGGGACTGGTCTAGGTCTTGCTATAACTAAACATATAGTAAAGAATTTAGATGGAACTATAAATGTAAAAAGTGAATTAGGACAAGGTAGTGAATTTATTATTACTATACCAAAGAAAAATTTCCTTAAATAGAGGAAATTTTTTTTTGTTTTTGTGCAAACTAACTTTAATTACA
>NZ_CATXCO010000278.1:0-2741 GCF_958366745.1 uncultured Romboutsia sp. | reverse complement strand
TTATGTATGGCGATACCAATAATTATAATAAAGTCAATTATTAATAACCATATAGTAGTAATACTTATATCTGTAATAATAGCACCATTTATATATGGTATTAGCTGTATTTTATTAAAAGATGATATAGCGTTAAATGTTTTAGAACAATTAAAATCTAAGTTTATTAAAAAAAATAGTAGCTGATATAAACTTAAAATAGTCATTTATATACCGTAATTATTCAATTTAGATACAAAAGGAACTAAAATATATATGATTTTTAGTTCCTTTTGTATTAGGTGACAATATTATATTTAAAATAAAAAGAATATTCTTAAGATATATATAAGAGAATGTAAAGAATTATCTATAATAATAAAAGTAATTCAAATTAATGATAAATTATCAGTAAAAATATGCTAGATGATTAATAATCTAAAAATATGAAAATATAATAACATATTGCTGGTACATGTTATGTTCTAATTGAAGGGAATCATTAATCTGCGAAATTAAAATAGAATTAAGTATTATAGATAAATACATGTAGATTAGTTTATAACTTAAACAATATAAGGAGCAGAAGTAAATGAATCAAGAAGTAAAAGAGAGAGATTATAAAATTGATATTTTAAGATTTATTGCAATAATATGTATTATATTATCTCATACTAAACCACCTGAAACTATATTTTTATTAAGAAATTTTGATGTTACTTTAATGGTAATGATTATGGGAGCATCCTTTTATTTAAGTAATAACGATAAAAATATAAACTATAGTAACTATATAATAAAAAGATTTTATAGATTAATTGTGTCTACATGGATATTTTTATTTATATTCTTTATTGCTTTTTATATTATATCCTTATTAACAAATACTGAATATCGATTTGGATTAAAAAGTATTTTAGAATCATATTTATTGATAGAACGTACAGGATATAAAGGTATAGGGTATGTATGGATAATGAGGGTATTTTTTTTAATTGCAATTTTAAATCCAATAATATTATATATTAGTAATAAAATAAAGTACAATAGGAACTATTTTATAGGATTAATTTTAATATATATATTATATTTAGGGTTAATAAGTATAAACTCTAAATTAAGTGGAGTGATTAAATTAATTTTTGAAAATATTATTATATCATTGATAGGATGGGGATTAATAGGTTCAATAGGAATAAGATTAAAAAAAATGAGTAAAAAAGAATTATATATATATGGAAGCATATCATTAATAATTTTTATATGTTTAGCATATCATTATAATTTTGACTCTACTCAAAATTATAAATATCCACCTACTATCTATTATATATCATATGGAGTATTTGTTAGTTTATTTTTATTAATAATATTAGATTTTGAATGTATCTACAATATATTTAATAATAGATTCGTAAAATATATATCTACTAATTCGTTATGGTTATATTTTTGGCATATAATACCCATATATATTTTAAAGATATATGGAAGTTCAATACCGCTGATAAATAGTAATTTTATTACAAGATTTATATTTATATTTACATTTGCAATGATAATTACTATTATACAAGGATATGCTAAAACTAAAATTAGGCATAAAAAGATATGCAAATAATCGGTATGGAGATGAAATAAATATTGTATTTTCGTTATATTATAGTAATAAATATTACGAAATATAATTTATGAAAGTTTAAATAAAGAAGCGATTATATATTCAAATAATATAGATTAGAGTTAGAATTGTTAGAATCGTATTTATAAAATATAAATTAATGGAGGTCATTGTGTATATATTAAACTTTATCAGAGGATTTTGTATGGCCTTAGCTGACAGTGTACCAGGGGTGTCAGGAGGAACAATAGCATTTATATTAGGTTTTTATGACGATTTTGTAAACGCACTACATAGTTTAATATCAAACAATAAAAGTGGTAGAATAAAAGCATTTAAATTTCTGGCAAAGATAGGAATAGGATGGATTACAGGATTTATACTATCAGTATTGTTTATAACAAATATATTTGAAAAAAATATATACGAAATAAACTCCTTGTTTTTAGGATTTATAATATCATCTATTCCATTAATAGTTAAATCAGAAAGAAAAACATTAATAGATAATAAGAAAAATATAATATTTTTAATAATAGGAATAACTGTAGTTGGAGCAATGACTTATTTTAACCCAGTTACTAATAGTGGTAATAGTTTTTCTATTAAATATGATAATTTAAACCTATTATTTATAGCATACATATTTGTATCTGGAATGATTTCCATATCAGCAATGGTATTGCCAGGCATATCAGGTTCTACTATACTTTTAATATTTGGACTTTATGCACCGATACTTAATGCTGTAAAACAAGTATTAAAGTTAAATTTTGATTACTTAGCAGGTATATTGATATTTGGATGTGGAGTTTTGATTGGTATTTTAGTAACAGTAAGAATGGTAAGATATTTACTTCGAAATTTTAGGGCACAAACAATATATTGTATTATAGGTCTTATGATAGGATCTATATATTCAGTTATAATGGGACCTACATCTCTTGAAATACCTAAACCACCAATGTGCATAAAAACATTTAGTATCATATTTTTTGTTATAGGATGTACATTAGTTCCAGTACTAGAAAAACTTAAGGATGTGCTTAAAAATAAAGAAATATAATAGCATCTGCAATATATGCTTATGACTTTGAAGGAAGAAGATACGATGTTGGTAATAAGCTAGGTTTCTTAGAAG
>NZ_CATXCO010000277.1:0-2748 GCF_958366745.1 uncultured Romboutsia sp. | reverse complement strand
ATTTACTGAAAATATATGGAGGAATTATTATAAAATTAAATTTTTACGTCTAGGATATAATAATTATTAAGCTCCAACATATAGTAGCCTTTCTTTAGATTAATGGTTATAATCTTAGGTTACTATATTTGTTGGAGTTTTATTATTGTAAATTTTAACTAGCACAACGAGTTAAATATATAATAGTTTATAATTTACTGAACGTACTAGTATGTCTAGCTTCATCTCTAGAATCATTATTATAACTTATCAAGAATTAATCTACTTTAATTTAATTAACTCTACTGAATCAACGGTATTTTCGGGGTACTCAAAAATATATCCTTTTAATTCTATATCATAGTTACATAAAGGATTTTTACAAATTACATAAGATAGAAATTCATATTGTGTTTTTTCATTTTGTACGCTTTTATTTGAATTCACTTCTTTTATATCATCTAAGTTTAAATTGTATACAAACTTATGATTACATTTTGGGCATTTTATATCTAAATTTTGATTTAAAGGAGTTTTTAAACTCATAAAACATACCTCCAAATTATAATTTTGTAAATATTTTGCTCTAATATATCTATATAATACATAAATTTAAAGAAGATAAATAAATAGAAAAATATAGTAAAAGAATTCTAAAATTAGCCAGTTGTTCTAGTTAATCTATTGTACATATTAAATTTTTTATAGCTAGTTTTTTATTAAGAAAATACTATATTTCTTAAAAGATACAGTATAATGCTTGTAACAGTACTATTATAATAATGTCGTAGTTTTAATAAAAGTAAAAGGAGACAAATCACGCAAAGAATATTAGAAAATAACTTTAACTCATTAATGTAAAAAGTCCTTTAGAGGTGAACTGTTTTAACTATATATAAAATGTGGTATAATAACTTAGGAAATAAGCAAATGCTTGAAGTTGCACTAGGGATTGTAGAAGAATAAATATTAATAGCTCTGGAAACTTTATAAGACCAGAGCCTTTTTAGTACTATAAATTTTATAAATATATAAGAGGTGATTTAGAGATGAGAAATATATCACAGGAAACTAAAGACTCAATAGTAAATATATTTCCAAAAGAAAATACTCTAGCAATCATAATATTTGGTAGTTTTGGTACAGATAAAGCAACCTATAATAGTGATATAGACATAGCATGGATACCCGCTAAAAAAGTACCAATTACAGAACTTGCAATTAAGACTGAATCTCTAAGAAATGTATTAGATATTGATGTAGATTTAAAAATTGTTACAGATAATTATACAGTAGAGCTTAGAAAAAATATATTTGAAGGTGATATCATATATGAATCTAAAGATTTTAAAGATTATCTAAATAATTTTTATATTGAAAATAGCGATGTTATAGATATATTAAATTGGAGGGATATGTATGGTAGTTAAAAATAAATTAGCGTGGAGTTCTATAGAAGCTGTAAATAGAGATTTTGGGTCGTGTTTATATGATTTACAAAATTTTAAAATGTTATACACAAAAGAGGATATGCCAGCTTTATGGGAGAGGTATATTAAGGAAGGTTTTAAAAATTATATGGTTTCCTTTTTGGAATTAACAAAAGCTATGCTATATTATAAGACTATTGATTTAAATATAAAATCTAAGAATTTTTATGATTATCTTTTGGCTTGTGAGTATCATAATTTATTGCCTAAAAATTCTGCAATAGTTATAGAAACACTTCGTAAATTAAGAAATGATGATTCACATGGCTATGATATACCTGAGTTTGAAGAAATGTATGAGTTATTTACAGAAAATGAAGATGTATTTGTTAATATAAGAAATAGTTGTAATAGTAATTTATAATAGATTAGAAACAGATTTAATAAATAGTATGTATGTTAATTAAATTAATCTAATCTGTTGTGCTAGTTAAAATTATTTTCAAAATAAAGTAAATAATTTTTTTTAAAAAACACTATCCAATAAAGATTAGTATTTGTAAATATTAACCAAATACTAATCTTTTTATCTTAGCCATAGAATCATCATTTTTCATCAATTTATTTATTAGAAATGAAATATTATGAGCCAAAACTTTTATTGAGGTTCTAGTCATAAATCCTAGCATTGATTTACTTTTAACCTTATTTAAATTTAATTGTTCTGTTAATTGAGAAAAACTAGTTTCTATCCTTCTTCTAACTTTAAATAATAGTTGTCTTACTTCTTTTGGATAGTTATCTCTACTATTTGCCCTTTTTAAGAATAGTAAATCTATATCTCTTTCACTTTTTAATTCAGGCGTTAGCCTTTTGTTAATATATCCTTTATCTCCGATTATAGAGATAGATCTATATTTATCGCATAAATCCCATACCGCATTTCTATCATCTATGTTTGCTGGAGTTATAACATAATCAGTTAAAAATCCATCTACAGTAGTAAGTGCATGAAATTTAAATCCGAAATAAGTTTCTTTTTTAGAAGCGCATATTCCATAGGAGGCTTCACCTTTGAAACACTTACTAAAACGAGCTCTTCCAAATTCACATACAGGAATAGGCATACTATCTATAACTCTTACATTGTTAGAGTAAAGTTGCATAAATTCAGATATATATCCTCTTATTTTAGATATTACTAAATGTAAATTTCTTTTAGTTCTATTAAATCTAGTTCTATCTCCTAATCTTGGAAATAGTTCTTTATATTCTCTTTTTAATAAACTAAAAAATGATTTCTCTGAGTCAATAGTTAAAAGTTCTCCAACTATACTAA
>NZ_CATXCO010000276.1:0-2756 GCF_958366745.1 uncultured Romboutsia sp. | reverse complement strand
GGAGTAACTGTTGTAGACGTTCCATCATCAAAAGTTAAAAATACTACTTTTTCTCCATTATTTGAATAGTCATATTTACTAAGTTTCTCAGAAACAATTTTTGCATCATAAGAGTACTTTTTAGCTTCATGACTTACTCCAACCATATATTTTTTCTTTTCTTCTTCTGCTTTTCTTTTTTCTTCTGCTAGCCTTTCTTGCTCTGCTTTTATTTTTATTTGCTCATCTACATAAGCCCAAGTTCTATTTATTACTCCTAAAATAGTTATACCTAGCAGTATCATAATTAATGCCTTTTTTTTATTTACTCTTCTATTTTTAACTTTTATATCATTCATATTACTCACCTATCAATTGTTGTCTATTATCTTCATCTTTTGCTTTTATGAGTTATATATTTAAAATCAAACTTTTTATACTCAGATTTATTTTATCTTTAGTTCATTAATTCATCATTTTCCATAATTATTGGCTTTGCAGCTCCATTACCAGATGTATCTACATCCAATCTATCCATTAAATATTCTTTTAATTCTGCTTTGTCTTTAAATTTTGATACTTGATATGGTAAAGAGAATCCATATTTCTCAATAAATAATAAACCATCTTTAGTTTTTACTGATATACCACTGTGTCCAACAAATAAAATTTCATCTTCCGGATCATGTAAAAATACATTTATCATAGATACATTTTTATTTTTTATAAATGATATTTTTCTATTTTTCCACTCTTTTTTTATTTCATCTACATGCTTTTGTATATCTTGTGTATTTTCTGCTTTAATAGCTCCATATAAATTTATAAATTTATCTTTATCTTCCTTTGTAAATTCACTAAGAGGATTATTTTCTATTGCATCTATATCAAATATTAAAGTTGTATCATCTCCACTAAACTTGCTATTTGATTTAATATAATCTTTAAATAAAGTAAAAGCGGTTATCCTACAGTTAAAGTCCATATAGTTTATATTATTCTTATAGTCCCATTTTTCATTTAATTCAGCTTCATCATATGGTACTTGTTGTACATTTATAGAGGTAAATCCATTATTTGATGTATATAAATTTTTTATCTCAGATTTTTCATTATAAGCTCTAACTAATTTAATAAAATAATCAGATGTTTTCTTATCTATTTTATTTTCTATTAGAATATTTTTTATATCATTTTGAGTTTTATCATCTATCAAATTTGAATAAGTAAGCTTTATATTTTCTTTTTCACTATTTTGATTTATATTACCATTTGAACATCCTGTAAATAGTAGTGTAGTAGATAATAATATTGGTATAATTTTTTTTAGCATGTCAAATCTCCCTTCGCTGTCAACTTTATTTACTTCATAAGCTTTGATGTTATTTCTTTTGGTATTACAAATTCAGCTAATCCAGTAGATCCTGGTCCAACTTCATATTTATCAAAGCATATAACAAGTTCATTATTATCATTTATATAAAATCCTTGATCTTTATTTATCTTTGTGAAGTTAAGTCCTTCCATATCTTCATCTAACCAATAATGTTCATTTGGATTTTCCTTCATTTTTTCTCTCATTTGCTCTTTTATGTTTTCACTTATTATATTTACATAATCATTTCCTGCAAACATACCTTCTAAAGTCAAAACTGTTTGATCTTTCTTGTTTATATTATAGAATTTTCTAGTTGTGTTTGATGAACCTTGTACATAGTGATTAAATACTACTAATGATAAAATATCATCGTTGTCAGTTTTAACTTCATACCAAGATTTTACTAGTTCTCTTCCTTCAACACCTTCTGATTTTAGAGTTTCCATCTCCTTTAAATACTCTTGGTATAATCTTTTGCCATCTTCCTCAAAATCTTTATTTAATCTATATTCTAAATCTTTATTTTTTAGACCTTCTATTTTAGGTATAGCTATAGAAACATCAAATCCATTTTCATCTATGCTATAGTTTCTAAAATTTATTATCTTTATTACATTTCCTATAACAGGAATTTCTTCTAGTGTATTTGCAAAAGCTGGACTTAAGTTAATAGCACCTACAACTAAACATACTGATGCTGATACAGAAGACCATTTACTTATTGTTTTCCTTTTAGTTTTTATAGATTTACTATTTAATGCATCATTTACAACTTTGTCTAAGTTATCTGGTATTTCTATATTCATATAATTATCTTTTAAAATTTTAAATTCTTTATTATTATTCAAAGTTTTCACTCCTCGTCATCTCTAAGCTTTAATTTTAATTTATCTAAGGCCTTATATAGTCTAGTTTTTATAGTATTTGTATTTTCATCTAGTACTTGAGCTATCTCGGATATTTTCATATCTTCAAAATATCGTAATATAACTATTGTTTTATACTTTTCTGGCAATTCATCTAAAGCTTTTTGTAAATCTATATTCTCATATGTATCATAACTTATTGAGTCATCTAGATCTAAATCATTATTTATTACATATTTTTTATTTTTTCTTATATAGTCTATTGCGCAATTTGATATTATTTTGTAAATCCATGGTTTTATATTACCTATATCTTTGAGAGTGTCTATCTTAGTTAGGGACTTACATATAGAATCATGTACTATATCAAGTGCGTCATCTTGATTTTTTACGTAACCATATGCAAATCTATATAAGGACTCTTTATTATCAACTATATATTTTTTTAATTCTTTTTCTTTTTTTCGTTCTCCTAAGCTTAGTAATTTCATCTTATCTATCCACCTCTCATATACTAGACGAGTTATACATAG
>NZ_CATXCO010000275.1:0-2759 GCF_958366745.1 uncultured Romboutsia sp. | reverse complement strand
TCAGCTTTAAATTATGCTAATAAGTTAAATGAATTTGTTATGGGAATTTTTATAGTGTCTATAACATCGGTAATATATCCTTTATTATCTAAGCTTTCTGCAGCAAATAATAAGGAAGAATTTAATAATTCTATAGTAAAGTCAATAAATTATGTAATATTACTAGTTATTCCGATTTCTATAGGGGCTATGGTTTTATCTACACCAATAGTTAAATTATTATTTGAGAGAGGTGCATTTGATTTAAGAGCAACTCAAATGACTTCAAGTGCATTGTTCTGTTATTCTATTGGTATTATTGGATTTGGACTTAGAGATATTTTATCAAGAGTATTTTATTCAATACAAGATACAAAAACACCTATGATAAATGGAGCTATAGCAATGGCTCTTAATATAGTACTAAATTTAATATTAATAAAATATATAGGACATGCAGGACTTGCCTTAGCAACAAGTATATCAGCATTGGTGTGTATAGTTTTATTATTTAGAAGTTTAAGAAAAAAAATAGGAAATTTTGGAGAAGAAAAAATAGCCGTTGTGTTTATAAAGACTTTAATATCAGGAGTAGTTATGGGAATTGTAACTACAATTTTTTATGACTTTATATCTAATATAGTTAAAGATGGAATGATAGGTCAAATAGTATCATTATCAATATCTGTATTAGTTGGAGTTAAAGTTTACTTTATAGGTGTAGTTATTCTTAAAATAGATGAGGTTAATCAAGCTATATCTATTATAAAAGATAAATTTACAACTAAGAGGGGTGAATATAGTGCAAAGTAATTTAGAGTTAAAAGAATTAGCACAAGAGAATGTAATAGTTCCAAATGGAAATAAAGCTTATTTATTTTTAAAAAGATTAATTGATATAGTTGGTTCTGGATTAGGTATTTTAATATTGATGCCAGTGTTTTTAATAATAGGAATATTAATTAAGTTAGAAGACCCAAAAGGAAGTATTTTTTTCTCACAAAAAAGAAATGGGTTAAATGGAAAAGAATTTAATATGTACAAATTTAGATCTATGGTACATAATGCAGAAGATTTATTAGAAAGTTTAATGTCTAAAAATGAAATGGATGGTCCAGTTTTTAAAATAAAGGATGATCCTAGAATTACAAAAATAGGAAAGTTTATAAGAAAAACAAGTTTAGATGAATTACCACAATTATTCAATGTATTAAAAGGTGATATGAGTTTAGTTGGACCAAGACCACCTATTCCTAGAGAGGTTATTCAATATAATACATATCAGTTTCAAAGGTTATCAGTAAAGCCAGGTATAACTTGTTATTGGCAAATAAGCGGAAGAAATAATATTGATTTTGATGAGTGGGTAGAATTAGATTTAAAGTATATAAAAGAAAGAAACTTATTTAAGGATATATATATAATTTTAATGACACTGCCTGTTTTATTAGGTGATAAAAATGCATCATAGGAGGTTATTAGATGAATAAAAATGTTGCTTTTTTAATTCCTTCTTTAAAAAATGGAGGTGCAGAAAGAGTATTATCTAATATGTCATTAAATTTAAGTGAAGATATAAATCAATCTATTATTGTATGGAATGCAAGTAGTATAGATTATGAATATAAAGCAGAGATATTAGATATATCTATAGATAATAAAAGTAGTATATTAGCAAATGCAAATGTATTATTTGAAAGAATAAAAAATGTAAAAAAATTAAAGGAAAAACATAATATACAAACAACAGTAAGTTTGTTAGAAGGACCGAATATAGTAAATATTTTATCTAGAAATAATGACAAAGTTATATTATCAGTACATAATTTCCAAAGTGAAGAGAGAAAAGGAATATATGGAAAAATATTTAAAGTTCTTATAAAATCACTTTATAATAAATCGGATAAAGTAGTTGCTGTATCAAAGCTTATAAAAGAAGATTTAGTGAACAATTTTAATGTAGATAAAGATAAAGTAGAAGTTATATATAATCCGGTTGATATACTTTCTATAAAAGAGCTTATAAAAGAAGACATAGAAGATGAATATAAGCATATCTTTGAAAAGCCAGTTGTAATAAATGCAGGAAGATTAACTAATCAAAAAGGTCAATGGAACTTAATTAAATCTTTTTATGAGTTAAAAAAGAAGGTCAATGATTGCCAATTAGTTATACTAGGGCAAGGTGAACTAGAAGGTGAATTAAAGATATTATGTGAAAAATTAGGTATCCAAGATGATGTTCATTTCTTAGGATTTAGAAAAAATCCTTTTAAATACATAAGTAGAGCAAATGTATTTGCACTTACATCATTATTTGAAGGATTTTCCATGGTTATAGCAGAGGCTATGGCATGTAATACAGCTGTTGTGTCTGTTGACTGTAGTGCAGGACCAAGAGAGATTTTATCTCCAGAATCTGATGTTATGTATAAATGTAAGGAAATTGAGTATGCAAAGTATGGAATTATTACTCCTGTAATAGAAAATAAGTTTGACTTAGACAAAAATATATATGATAACCATAAATTATTTGCAAAAGCATTAGAAAAAATGTTACTTGATGATAATTTAAGATTTAAATATGAAAAATTAGGGTTAAAAAGGGTAGAAGCTTTTAAAGCACAAAATATATTAAATCAGTGGGAAGAAATATTGTAAGGAGAGTTTAAATGCTAGCAAAAGAAAGTAGTGTAAGTAATAAAGATAAAATTAAACTAATATCATTATTTTATTTTATGATATTTCAAAATGTATTAGAAAATTATTTTAATGTATTT
>NZ_CATXCO010000274.1:0-2766 GCF_958366745.1 uncultured Romboutsia sp. | reverse complement strand
GCATACTTACCTTTCATTGGATTATTATCCTTATCATATTCTCTATAATTAGAAACTTTATCAATAAAGAATAGACTAAGTACTTTTATACCTTTCTTATTTGAATCTTATATGAAACCTTTTTATGGCATCTATCTTGTATCAAATAATTATTATAAAGCTCTCTGCCATTTGTTAACTCTTTTAACTCATTACCTAGTTTTATTTGCTTCTTATATCTTTTTACTACACCTGTTTTTTTATTTAGATCTATAGATTTTTGTCCATTTAACTAACTTATCTTGTTGTCTGTGTATTATATTGGATTAATTTTCTTTGGTAGGATTTTTGAAAAATTTTCTAGTTTATCTTCATTATTACATATTTCTAAAGATAGAAAAAACACTTGAAATAACTTAATTCCAAGTGTTTTTTCTATAAAATTTATTTTTCTACTTCGCTTAATTGTTCTAAGTCAACTTCAAATCTTGAATCCCCTTGTAATGTTTCTACATATGCAGTTCCTATGTTGTTATCAACACTTAGTATTTTTACTGGGTTTTCTTTATAAAAAATATTACTGTTATTATCTTGTGTATTTACTATTTCCATAGCTCTTCTTAATTGCATATAATCCTCCTTGGTTTCTATTACATGTTAGAATTTATATTTAGATTAACCAGATTAAATATTATTTATTCCTGATTCTTTCTCTAAGATATTAATTTCATCCAAGGTAAATCCAGTTAATTCCACTATAAATTGTTTGCTAGAATTCTTTCTTAAAAGCTCTATAGCGATTTCTTTTTTTGTCTCTATAACATTTGGATTATTACTTCTGCTTTTGTATAATTCCTCAGCTTCGTTAGATGCATTAGCTTCACTAGGTATATCGATATCTATTTTATCAAATTCGATAGTATTTTGTGTAATATCATATTCTTTATTATCGTCAAGTATGACTTCTTGATTTTCTGAATTTCTATAATTATGTAAATAAGGTTCTAATATATGGAACAATATAAATGCAGCAGGAATTGTAAAGTAAATTTTAGCTCCCATAAAACCTACGACAACAGTCAAAATACTTATAAAGATATTAATAGATTCAAAAGACATGTTTAATATTTCCTTTTTTATAGTATATGACCTAATTAAACTAATAAATAAACTTAGTAGACAAAGTGGTAGTAATAAATAACTAGAAATTACTCCGCTGAAACCAAGAAAATCAAAATAACCTTCTATGTTGCCATATACAAACATATAACCATTTAAATACGCATAAATACATGCCAAAATACCAAAAGTTGCACCTAGAGCTTGGGTGTACCAATCTAGAAATTTAAATCTCATAGTATCACTCCTAACAAATGTATATAGAATTAATATGCATTTGTTAAGATAAATATATCTTTTATTATGTTATTAAATATTTTAATTTATTAGTTAATGTAGTTTAGTATTTATTTTTTATCTTATAAGTAATATAATATAGTTCTATAAATATTTATTTTACATATTTACAGTGGGTTATTTGGCCTATCAACTGATTAAATACAAGTAATATGGAAATACTACTAATAGATCCACTGAGTAAAGGGGAGTTTGATTATGTTAGATACATTAGAGTTTGTACTTAGAATTTTATTTTTTGCTTTATCTATAACATGGGCTGGAAAAATAATGATTTTAAGAACTGATAAGCAGATAGTTATAAATCCTTTGCTTATCATAATTTCTTCGCTTTTAGTGATGCTTCCATCATCTAATGAAGGTATAGAATTACTTGGGATAAGTGTTCAAAATATAAAAATAACATTATATTGTATATATCTAGTTATAGTTTTAATAGGTATATATGCTACGAGCAAAAAAAATGGTATTTTTTAAAATAAGAGGTTACATTTTATAATAACCTCTTATTTTTTTATCTTGATTTAGCTTCACATCTGAAAATTTTTAATCCTTGAGACATAAACTTATCTTCGTATTCAGTTGTTACATTTTCAAAATCGCTATTAGCTAGATTTAATGATATGTTTTTAAGAACCCAGTTGTTAGAAGCTATTTCATTTAAGCTAAACTCAAATAACCCTTCATTATCGGTTTTAAAATGTATTTCACCTTCTGGGTTAAGTATCTCTCTATACATATTTAAGAAATTAGTATGAGTTAATCTTCTCTTCGCCCATCTTTTCTTAGGCCATGGATCACAGAAATTGATATAAACTCTAGAAAGTTCATTTGAATCAAAATAATCTAATGCTTTGCTTACATCTGCCCAAGCAAATACTATATTCTTTAAATTATCACGATCTGCTTTTTCTACAGCTTTTAAAAGTACTTCTTCCTTTATTTCAAAAGCAATGTAATTTATATCAGGATTTTGTTTTGCTAATGTAGTTAAAAATTTACCTCTACCAGTACCGAATTCTGCATGTATAGGATTATCATTTTTAAATAGTTGATTCCAGTTTCCTTTTAAACTTTCTATATTATCTCTAACTACATAGTCTTTATAACTTAATAGTTTTTCATCTGCACCTTTGACTTTTCTTCTTCTCATGTTTTATCTCCTTGTATTATATACTGATATATAATTATACAGAAATTTTTATAAAAAATAAAGATTTTAGGAATTTCAAAATACAGTTTTTAAAATAAATTTATACTCCTACTAATCTACTAAAAAATAATATGAAGTTAATATATGAGTGTGAAAAATTCGCTTTTATAATTTTATCGATAGTATATTCTTGCTTCTGATACGAATATATTTGTTAC
>NZ_CATXCO010000273.1:0-2802 GCF_958366745.1 uncultured Romboutsia sp. | reverse complement strand
AAGAAAAATCCAAATATTAAGCTTATTGATATGGGTGTAGGAGAACCTGATAAAATGGCTGATGAACTTATATGTGATGTGTTAAATAATGAATGTAGAAAGCCAGAAAATAGGTATTATGCTGATAATGGAATCGAAGAATTTCAAGAAGCAGTTTGTAGATATTTAAATAATGTATATGGTATAGAAAATCTTACTATATCTAATGTAATGCACGGAATAGGATCTAAATCTATACTTGCTATGATACCAATATGTTTTATTAATCCCGGTGATATATGTATAATGCCATCACCTGCCTATCCAACTTTAGGAACTTATACGAAGCTTTTAGGAGGAGAAATCTATAACATTCCTCTTTGCAAAGAAAATAACTTCTATATGGATTTAAATAGCATTCCTAATGATATTTTAAAAAGAGCTAAAATGATTTATGTAAACTACCCTAATAACCCTACAGGCCAAGTTGCAACTTATGAATTTTATAAAGATATTGTAGATTTCGCTAAGAAAAATAATATCTTAGTTGTATCAGATTTAGCATATGGTCATCTAACTTATGATGGATATAAACCTCTTAGCATATTATCTGTTGACGGTGCTTTAGATGTTTGTGTAGAAATACACTCTATGTCTAAATCATTCAATATGACTGGTTGGAGACTTGCTTTTGTAGTTGGTTCTGAGAAATTTATAAAACTATTCTCTTCAGTAAAATCCAATACAGATTCTGGACAATTTAGAGCTATACAAAAATCAGGTGTATTTGCACTTGATAATTATCATTTAGTTGATATTAACAGAGAAAGATATTCTAGAAGACTTAATCTTTTAACTGAAACATTAAAAGAAATTGGCTTTGAAGCAAAAAAACCTAAAGCTGGATTTTATATTTATGTACCTATTCCTAAAGGTATAAAGGATGGAATTAAATTTAAAACAGCAGAAGATGCTACCTTATATCTTTTATCAAATGCATTAATATCTACTGTTCCTTGGGATGATTGCGGATCTTTCTTAAGATTTTCTGTAACTTATAATGCTGATACAATTGAAGATGAAATTAATATAATGAATGACTTAAAAAATAGATTGCTATCTTTAAATTTAGAGTTTTAAACTTACTTTAATCAATGTTTATATAAGTTAAAAATAAAAGGAATTTCCCTCATTTTTTAATAATTTTTAATTTATATATTCTTAGTTATAAATTTAAATTCTATTAAATAATAAAAATCAAAGCCCAGATTTTAACTTGGGCTTTGATTTTTATTATTTAAGCTTTTCTATTAATTTTTCTAATAATACTTGTTTTAATTTTTCATTCATTTCATTTTTATTGTTAGTTTGTTTATTGTTATTCTTTTTATTATTTTTAGATTTATTATTTTGATTATTTTGATTAGATGTTCCATTAGGTCTTTTTCTTTTTTTATTAGCCATATATAATTCCCCCATTACTTTTTTATATAATAGAATATGAAAAATTATATTAAAAAGTTACATAATAGGTTAAATTATTTTATTTTATGCTAAATTTTCCTTTAACTTAACTAAAAAGTCTTGTATATTTGTGACTATAGTTGTAACCTCCAAACTTCCTCGATCTCTTAATTTATTTACAGCAAATTCAGATACATCTACACTATAAAAGTAAATAGGCCTTATTTTATCATCTATAACTCTGTAAGATGGTGTCATATTTCCAGTAGCAATAGAATGTAATTGTGTTGCTAGACATATAACTGTAGTTGCCTTTTTAATATGACTTCTCATCATATCCTGTGCTTTATATACATCTGATATCACAATAGGAAGAGGTCCATCATCTCTTATAGAACCTGCTAAAACTATTGGTATGTTATTCTTTACACATGCATGAATTATTCCGCTATTTATATTTTCACTTTCTATAAGTTTTTCTATGGAGCTTGCTTTTCTTGCCTTATTTAGTAAATCTAAGTGATGATAATGTCCATTATGTTTAGGTTCTAGAGTGTATATATCTTGGCCTAAAGCAGTATTGAACATTCCTGCTTCTAAATCGTGAGTAGCCACTGCATTTCCCCCAAGCAATGCATCAACATATCCTTCTTCTATAAGTTTTGCCATCGCATCTCTAGATCCTTTTGAAAATACAGCTGCTGGGCCTAATACCCATACTACATATCCATTTTCTTTTTCATATTTAAGTAATTCATATAATTGTTCATAATCCTTAGTGTAAGATGTTTCCCTAGATCTTTCACCTCTAAATGCAAAAATATCCTTTTCATAGTCTATTTGAGAAAAACCATTTGCATGTAAATAAATTCCCTCACTAGCATCTTCAGTTCTTCCTACTATAACTTTATCCCCCATTTTTAAGTTTCTAAATTCTTTAACTTCTAATTCTAAATTATCATTTATTACTACTACTCCATCCATTCTGCTTTCTTTTGCTAATATCCATTTTCCATCAATTTTAAAATATTCTGGATATATAGACATTGCATGATAATTATCTGGTGCCACACCTTCAATTTTAACTTCTTCATATGATACATTAGGTGCATTTAAGAATTTTTCTTCATTAAAATTAGGACCCATGTACTTTCTTAATTTAAAATTCATTCCTTATTTCCCCCCTTTATATACTTTTATATTCATATAATCATATATTTAAACTAAAAAAATAATAGGTGCATCATATTGATACACCTATTATTACTACTTCATTTCATTTTTCATTTGTTTTTTTATATCGTGTGCAAATTTCTTTTGTTCGTACATATCGACCAATTCATCTTTTTTAGACTCCAT
>NZ_CATXCO010000272.1:0-2803 GCF_958366745.1 uncultured Romboutsia sp. | reverse complement strand
ACCCAAGTGGATGGGGAGAAAATGTTGTTGGTGCTGATATACAAAAATATTTAGATGGAAGCATGAGCTGGGAAGATTTAGTTAAAAATGCTCAAAAAACATGGGCTGAGGAAAGAGAATAAGATAATTAATATTTCAAAAGGAAAGTACACTTGTACTTTCCTATAATTTTAAAGGGGGGAATAGTTTATGTCACAAGCTAAAGTTGAAATTAAAGAATCAAAAACTAAAGTTAAAAAGTCAAATAAAAAATCTAAAAGTCAGCATGGTATAGCTTACTGGTCATTTGTTGGACCAAGTTTATTTGCATTTTCATTAGTTGTACTTATTCCATTAATATTAGGGATTTATTATTCATTTACAAATTGGAATGGTATAGGTTCTAATATAGAATGGGTTGGACTTAAAAATTATATAAAAGTATTTAATGATGAAGGATTTAGAAGTTCACTTTGGTTTACAGTTAAATTTACTATAGTATCAGTTATTTCTATAAATGTAATAGCATTTTTCTTAGCATTACTAGTAACTAGGGAATCAAAAATAAGTAATTTACTTAGAACAATATTCTTTATGCCAAACTTAATTGGAGGATTAATATTAGGTTTTATATGGCAATTCATATTTGTTAATGTATTTAATGCTGTAGGTCAATCACTAGGTCAAGAATGGATGATGGGATGGTTATCTAATTCAACTACAGGTTTTTGGGGAATGGTAATCATTATGGCTTGGCAAATGGCAGGATATGTTATGGTTATATATATAGCAGGTCTTCAAAATGTTCCACCAGAATTAAATGAAGCTGCAAAAATCGATGGAGCAAATGCATGGCAAAGAATAAAACTTATCACTTTCCCAATGATAAGACCATCATTTACAATAAGTTTATTCTTAACACTTTCGAACTCATTTAAGTTATTTGATCAAAACTTAGCATTAACTAATGGAGGGCCAGGTAATGCAACTCAAATGCTAGCATTAAATATTTACCAAACAGCATTTTCATATAACAAAATGAATTTAGCTCAAGCTAAAGCTGTAATATTCTTTGTATTTGTTTGTATTATAACATTAGTTCAAGTTTATATGACTAAGAAAGATGAGGTGGAAGCATAATGAATAAAAAATTAAGTAAGATAGCACTAGATATATTAGGTATAATACTGGCATTAATATGTTTATCGCCATTTTATATAATAATAGTAAATTCATTTAAGACAAAAGGGGAATTATTTGAAAGTACACTAGCTTTACCAGAAAAGTTTAATCTTGATAACTATACTAGAGCATGGGAGCAATTAGATTTTATAAAAGTATTAGGAAACTCTTTATTTATAACAGTTATAAGTATAGTATTTATAGTACTATTTGCATCTATGGCAGCGTGGATGTTACAAAGAACAAACTCTAAAATAAGTAATATGATATTATTTATATTTATATCTTCAATGTTAGTTACATTCCAATCTATAATGTTGCCTCTTATAAATATAATGGGGAAATTAAATTTACTTAATGTACCAGGAATTATATTTATGTATATAGGATTTGGTTCTGCATCTGCAATATTCTTATATCATGGATTTGTAAAGAGTATACCAAAAGAATTAGATGAAGCTGCATTAATAGATGGATGCAGTAAGTGGCAAACATTTAGATATATAATATTTCCGCTTTTAAAGCCAATATCAATAACAGTTGCAATACTTAATACAGTTTGGATATGGAATGATTTCTTATTACCATCATTAGTTATAAATCAAGCAGGTACTAGAACAATACCACTTTCAATGTTTTTCTTCTTTGGACAATACACAAAGCAATGGGATTTAGCACTTGCAGGTCTTGTACTTACAATAATACCAGTTTTAATATTCTATTTCTTTGCTCAAAAACACATTATAAAGAGTGTAACAGTAGGAAGTATAAAATAAATATAGGATTAAGATACAACATTTAAAAGTATACAAGTCAAATTGATATAATATTAGAGTTTAAATATATGCTTATATTTAAACTCTAATATTAAGATAATTATAGAAAGCATTATATAGAGGTGACGCCATGAAAGTAACAATAAAGGATGTAGCAAAAGAGGCAAATGTTGCAACATCTACAGTGTCTAGGGTTTTATCTAATAGCCCTAAAATAAGTGAAAAAACTAAAGAAAAGGTACATGAAGCTATAAAAAAACTAAATTATAAACCAAATGCAATAGCTAGAAGTTTAGCAAATAATAAAACTAGAATACTTGGTGTAGTTCTTCCTGAGGATGCGGATGATATATTAAATAATCCATTTTTCATAAATGCTATGAAGGGAATGAGTATGTATGCTCAAAAGAAAAACTACTATATAACTTATAAATTTAGTAAGACTCAGCAGATAGAAAGAAAGCATTTAAAAGATATAATAAATAGTAATTTAGTTGATGGAGTTATACTTCTTAGAGTAAGTGAAGACGATAAAAATACAACTTATTTAAGAAGCATAGATTTTCCATTTGTTGTAGTTGGAAGACCTGATAATCCAGAGGAAGTTTTATGGGTTAATAATGATAATATTAGTGCAATGTATAATGTTGTAGAGAAGTTGATTAAAAAAGGTCATAGAAAAATAGGTTTTGTAGGGGCTATTGAAAATCTTAATATGTCTAAAGATAGATTTATAGGATATAAGAATGCACTTTTTGATAACAAAATAAGCTATGATGAAAGTATTGTTGTACATAAAGATGAATTCATAGAAAATGAAGGACAAAGTGCATGCAATGAGCTTTTACAAAATAAAGATATAACTG
>NZ_CATXCO010000271.1:0-2810 GCF_958366745.1 uncultured Romboutsia sp. | reverse complement strand
AATAAAAATATTAGGAGATAAGCTTTTATTAAAGTACATTACAGAGGGTGAAATTGGTATAAAAGGAGTTATATACAGTATTGAGTATGTAGATTAGGGGGATATACAAGTGATAAGTTATATAAGAGGATACTATGTTATAACGGTAGAAGGTGTTTCGGTAGAAAGATTTTTAAATCATTTAATGAGAAATGGTATAAAAGTATATAATGTAAAGAAAATAAGTAGTACAAAGATTGAGTTTAATTTAGATAGAGAAGATATTAAAGCATTTAAAAATGTATATAGAGGTAGTAATTTTCAAGTAAAAATAAAACAAAGCACAGGACTACCATTTATATTAAAGAGAATATACAAGAATAAAGGAATGTGGATATGTGGAGTTATATCTTTATTCTTACTTATTATGACATCTCAATTTGTAACAGATATATATATACAAGTACCAGAGGGAATAAAAAAAGAAGATATTAGAAAAGAGCTATATCAGGTAGGATTAAAGCCAGGAGTTTATAAAAAAAGTATAGATAGAAAAGAAATAAGAGACCATATAATGCTAAAGTTTAATGATGTGGCGTATTTATCTATAAATGTTAAGGGGACAAATATATTTGTAACAGTAACTAAAAAAGCAGAAACATTAAAATCTGTAGAACAGTCAAATTATTGTAATATAATTGCTAAGAAAGATGGTATAATAGAAAAGGTAATAGCAAGAAGTGGAAATTCTGTAGTTCAAAAAGGTGATATAGTTAGAAAAGGAGACGTTTTAATAAATGGATCTAATAATAAATCAATACCAGAGGTATGGGCTACTACATTTTATGAAGCTTCTAAGAGTGCAAGTTATGAAGAAGTAGTAAAAGAAAAGAAAAAAAAAAAAAAAAATGTATATACTCTAAGCTTTTATGATAATAAATATACTATAAGAAGAAATATTAAGTATAATGATTATGTTATTGAAAATCAAGAATATAAATTATCTTTAGGAAATTATACATTTCCATTAAAATTAAAGGTAAGTACTTTCTATGAAACTGAAGATAAAAAAATAGAAAAAGATAAAGAACAAGTAAAGAAAGAATTAAAAGAAAAAACTTTAAAAGAGTTAGATTATATAATTCCAGCATCTGCACGAATAGTAGATTCTAAACATGATTATAAAGTTAATAAAAACATGTTAGAATATACAATAACTGTACAAACATCTGAAAATATAGCAAATGTATATTCTCTTAGCAAAGCAGAAGCTGAGAATATGATTAGAGAGCAAAATACTCATAAAGAAGGCGAAGAAGTGGTACCATCTAATCCAGAAAAAAGACCTATAAATGATATTAGAAATGAATTTGAAAATACTAATAATAAAGAAGATGATAATAAGGATCAAAATACGAATTGATAATTATTATTTTAACTAAGGAGGACTATACAATTGATAGTACAAAAGAATTTTATAGTTAAAGAAGAAACATTTGAAAGAGAGTTATTTGGCAATTTTGATGAAAATATCAAACTAATAGAAGATACATTAAAGATTGATGTTATTTTAAGAGAAGGAAATATAGTTTTAATGGGAGAGGAAAAAAATGTCAATCAAGCGTTGAAACTTATGACTGAACTTCATCAAAGTGTATCAAATGGTAAAAATCTAGATAAACAAAGTATTTCTTACTCATTATCTTTATTGCTTGAAGGAAGTGAAGAAAGAATAAAGGAATTAGAAGATACAATTGTTTTAACTCAAAAGGGAAAAGCAGTTCAGCCTAAAACTTTAGGTCAAAAAGAATACATAAACTTAATAAAAAATAATGATATAACTTTTGGTATAGGTCCAGCTGGTACAGGTAAAACATATTTAGCTGTAGCTATGGCTGTAAAGGCATTTAAAAGAGATGAGGTTAGTAGAATAATACTTACAAGACCAGCAGTTGAAGCTGGAGAAAACCTAGGTTTTTTACCAGGAGATTTAAAGGATAAAGTAGACCCTTATTTAAGACCATTATATGACGCATTATTTGATATGTTAGGCGCAGATAAATTTAATAAATATCTAGAAAGAGGATTGATAGAAGTAGCTCCACTTGCATTTATGAGAGGTAGAACTCTAGATAATGCATTTATTATATTAGATGAAGCTCAAAATACAACTAGAGAACAAATGAAGATGTTTTTAACTAGATTAGGGTTTGGATCTAAGGCAGTGGTAACTGGAGATTTAACTCAAACTGATTTACCTGATAATAAGAAAAGTGGTCTACTTCATGCTAGAGATGTACTAAAAGGTGTAGAAGGAATAGGAAGTATAAATTTAACTGAGAGGGATGTTGTTAGACATGCTTTAGTTCAAAGAATTATAGTAGCTTATGATAAATATGATAAAAAGCAAGAAGAAATAAAAACTAAGCACAAAGAAAAAAATACTAAGAAAAAATAAACAAAGGAAAAAAGGTGAAACAATGGAACTTATAATAGATGACAGACAAGATAAGCTAAATGTAAGCGAGGAATTAATAGAAAAAATAAAAGATATAATAATTGAATGTCTAGATTATGAAGGATATGATGATGATTATGAGGTAAGTTTATCTTTTGTAGATAATAAAGAAATACATGAATTAAATAAACAGTTTAGAGGGATAGATAGACCTACAGATGTATTATCATTTCCTATGTTAAGTGATGATTTTGATATAGAATTAGAGGAAGAATCACTAGGTGATATAGTAATATCTTTAGAAAGAGCATTTGAGCAAAGTAAAGAATATAATCATAGTTTTGAAAGAGAAGTATGTTTTTTAGTTTGCCAT
>NZ_CATXCO010000270.1:0-2850 GCF_958366745.1 uncultured Romboutsia sp. | reverse complement strand
TGCTTAGTTTAAACAACTTTGATGAAAATTGGTGCTATAGCATATTAAAAAATATAATAAAAGATAATCATAATGTATTAATCATTCCATTTTCGTATGATGATAATTGGCTAAAGGATAAAAATGATTGGAATAGAGCTTTTAGTAGTGAATATGGAACTCATTATAAAGATATAGTCTCACCATTTCTATCTTATGGTATTAATGAAAATAATATTAAATGGATAAATCAATTTGTAGATAGTATAGATTTAATGAAATTAAAAATTAGAAATAGTGATATTTTATTTTTTACAGGTGGTTATCCAGATAAAATGATGGCAAAATTTCAAAAGTATGATTTAGTTCATGAACTTGAAAATTTTAATGGAATTATGATTGGGACTAGTGCTGGTGCAATGGTTCAAATAAGAGAGTACCATATTACTAAAGACTCTGATTATGAGAGATACTCATATTATATAGGATTAAATATAATTAAGGATTTTGATATAGAAGTTCATTTTGAAAATACAGAATTACAAAATATAAGTATATTAAGGTTTATTAGAGAAAAGAAAAAGCCTGTTTACTCAATAACTAATGAGGGTGCAGTTTTAGTTATTGATGGAAAAGCTTATATATTAGGTAATGCTCAAAAATGGGATGTACCAGAGCATTACTACTAAAAAATACCCTGTCGGTAAATACGACAGGGTATTTTTATAATACTTTACTTAAGTTTAAACATCTAATTCTTAATATAATTAATTATATATAATGAGAATATTATAATAAATATAAGAAATACATATAATAATAAAGTTATAATAAGAAAACTAATACACTAAAATAGATAATAGCTATAAATAAAAAATATATTATAGAAAAAATCTATTATACATATATTGAAATTTAAAATATAATTATAAAGTCAAAATGCAATTATATATAAACATAAAGGAGAGTTAAATGATAAAGAAGTTAAGTAAAAAAGCTTCATTACTGTCTGCATTAGTTTTAACTATGGCTCTATTTGCAGGATGCAGTAATGAAAAGGAAAATCAAAAAGTAGCAGATATAGAAGTAAAAACTATAGCTACAAAAGAATTACAAGATAAGTTATCAGATGATTCTTGGGTTGTAGTAGATACTCGTATAAATGATGCTTTTAATGGATGGAAGTTAGATGAAGTTGAAAGAGGAGGGCATATAAAAGGTGCAGTAGATTTTTCAGCTAACTGGCTAACTGTTGATTCTAAGGATAAAGAAAAAACTTTAGATAAGGCATTAGAAACTAAAGGTATAGAAAAAGATAAAAACATAGTGTTATATGACGCAAATGGAAAAGATGCAAAAGAAGTTGCAAATTATTTAAGTGAAAAAGGTTATAGAAACTTATATACATACAATGTAGCTGATTGGGCTAAGGATGAAAGCTTACCAATGGAAAGCTATGAAAATTATGAAATGATAGTACCAGCAACTATAGTTAATGATATTTTAGATGGTAAGAAACCAGAAACATTTGAAAACTCAAAAAATATAAAAATAGTTGAAGCAAGTTGGGGAGAAGAATCAGAAGCATATTCTAAGGGACATGTTCCAACTAGTGTTCATATAAATACAGATACAGTAGAACCACCTCCACAATGGATGTTAGCAAGTGATGAAGAGTTAGCTAAGTTTGCTAATGATTATGGATTTACAAAGGATGATACTGTAATAGTAACAGGTCCTGATGTAATGGCTTCATACAGAGTTGCAGTAGTACTTCGTTACATAGGTATAAATGATGTAAGAGTATTAAATGGTGGAAATAACGCTTGGACAAGTGCTGGATATGAACTTGAAACAAAGAGTAATAAGCCAGTAGCTGGAAATGATTTTGGAGCAACAATACCAGCAAATCCTGATTTAATAGATACACAAGCTGAATTAAAAGAAATGTTAAAAGATTCTAATAATGTATTAGTAGATAACCGTAGTTGGGATGAGTATATAGGTAAAATTAGTGGATATAGCTACCACGACAAAAAAGGACGTATTCCAGGAGCTGTATATGGTTATGCAGGAACTAGTGCTACAACTTTAGAGGACTATAGAAATATAGACAACACTATGAGAAATGCAGCTGAAATAAAAGCTTTATGGAAAGATGCAGGAATTGATACTAATAAGCATTTAATGTTTATGTGTGGTAGTGGATGGAGAGCTGCAGAAGTTTTAACTTATGCTAATGTTATGGGATTTGATAATACTTCATTATACAGTGATGGATGGATTGGATGGAGTAATGATACTTCTAATCCTACAGAAACAGGGGAACCTAAATAATGAAAAATAAGTTATGGGTTAAGATATTATATATATTAACTCTTATAACTCAAGTTGGAATAGTTATAGGAACTTTTGTAGTTGAGTATTTAACTAATAAAAAAGCTGGTGTTATGCATCATGTTTATTATAGAAGATATCAATTTGAAAATGGTATTTTTTCACAAAGCAATATAAATACTCAAAAGAGTATTTTGATTATTTTCATAGCTATATTTTTAGTTTTAGCTATTATGGCATTGAAAAGTAAAAGAAGTAGATTTTTTAAGCTTCAATCTATATTGACTTTATTAATTAGTTTAATATTGTATATAGTTATGAGCAGTAGTTACTTTATAAATATGTTAGCGTATCATTATTTTATTATGGCTTTTGCATTAGTACTTATGATACAGGTTTTAGTATTATTCGTAACTTGGCTTATAGATAAAAAGTTTAAGTAATAAAAATAACCCCGTCAAAAAATAGTAAAATGTACTCTATAGAGTAGACAACTAATAAAAAGGTCTACTCTATAGGGTATTTTTGTATATA
>NZ_CATXCO010000269.1:0-2881 GCF_958366745.1 uncultured Romboutsia sp. | reverse complement strand
AAGCATATAAATTATTAAAACCAGTTATAGATAATAGTTTTTATGACCAAAGACATAATATTATTAAATCAGAAGATGGAAAAACTTTAATATTGAAGCTTCATATGGATGAATATGTTGCAGAAAATGGAAATATAGATGAATGGAATAAATATATTTATCAATGTTTAAATTCTGCTAAAGCGTTAAAAGAGTTCTTATTAAATAATGGTCTAGAAACTAATTTCGCTATAGTTGTTATGGACTTTGATAAAGAGGTAGTATATATTTATATACTAAATGATCAAGTATATTATAATATAAGAAATGCAAACTAAATACTTATAATTTATAGGATGGTTTAAGTAGCTATCCTGTTTTTTATGTTATTAAATTAATACTGTAAGAATAAATTAAAAGGTGTATTTTTGCTTTATTTGAATTCCTCCCATACATCATTATTTAATTTAATAAAAGACTTATTACCATCTCTTCTTCTAACATATCCTTCTTCATCCATATAAATATAATGACTTTCATCCCAGTCTACTTTTCTTACCTTATATCCTTCCTTTAATTTAGTTATAGCATCTCCAAATGTCATTTTAGGTTTTTCTACCGGTAATGTTCCTTCATATTTTTCATCATAGTTTTCCTTCAAACATTCAATAGAACAAAATACTAGACCTCTATCAACTAAATGACAATAATTATATTCTAATTCAAATCCACACATACAACATTTCATAATTGCCTACCTCCTATAAATTAAATTAATCTCATAATATTATCATTTGTATACGCAAGAGATACAAAATACTATCAAAGTCTAGATTAAAAAGGTTGTTTAATAGGCTAAAAATACCATCACTAATATATATTTTATTATATGTTTTAGGACAAATATTTGTGTACAAACTGAATTGATATATATTTATCAAGGATTTCCATGTTTTTATAATGGGACATCTTATAAATTAAAATTTGATATAAAAATATATATTTTATTTATAAGGTATGATAAAATATATAATATCATTTTATATTAAAAAGAATTTTTATATTTAAAAACTAAGGAGAATAATATGAGACGAGTAGACTTAATGAGCAAAACTACGACTTTAGTTACTATGCTAAGTATTGTATACGCTCTTATAGACATGAAGATAATATTTTTGGCGCCTATATTAACAATATCTATACCTTATAGATTTATGAAATATAAAGAAGAAGGAAAGCATACTGAAAATAGAAAAATATTAAATAACTTACTTTTATTCAACTTAATTGTGTTTATAGGAGTAATAGCTATAACTAATAGAATGAGCACAGACATATTTGAGATTATAGTAAATATAATAATCACATTTATTTATTTTAAAGTATTATCTATGATAGATAAGAAAAGGGAAATATTATACAATAACCCTCAAATGGTATATGATAAAATAAATGAAAAGATAAATGCATTAGAGATGATGTATGAACAAACTGAAGAAGGTATGAGAAATGCTGAAACAGAAAAGGCTAGAAATTCAATGGAAGCAAAGTTAAATGCCATAAGATATAAAATAGATGAATTAAAAAGACAATCAGAGCTTATTAAAGCTCAAATAGAATCTAAAAATAACAATAAAAATATGAACTAATAAAAATTTTAGAATCTTTATCTATAAAATGAGGAGTATCTTATAAGATACTCCTCATTTTATAGGTAAAGAATTTAAACTTAAATTGTTTTTAGGTGCAAATATTGAAGTTATATTATCAGAAATGTATTGATATCTTATAAATGGTTGATTAGATATATTCTTATCCATTATAGGTTTGCTCCAATTCATTCCTAAATCACATGATTTACAAATGTACAAATCAAAGTATTCAACCCACTGTATATATATAGTAGAATTTTCTTTTATTATACTTGGAAATAAGCACATAACATCTTTACTTATAATAGACTCTTGATTTATTTTCAAAAAATTATTTTCTAAACTGATATTGACATATTTGCAATAATATTTGTTATCGTGGTTTTCTGAAAATACTATATGATAGTTACTGCTTTCATCTTGTAAAACAGATAAATATATTTTATTCTTATTTGATTTAGTAATTTGAATAGGCTTAGACCAAGAACGAGAATTTAAATCAAAGGTAGATACAAATAATTCTTCAAATTTATCGACTAGCTTAAAGTAAAATATAATAGGTCTGTTATTTGAGTAGGCTACAACGAAGTTACTAAGAATATTATAGTCTATAAAATCTATTGTATTTTTTACATAAATATTATCATCTTCATATATATGAATTAGATTTGCTAAAAGAGGTATACTTTTGTTTATTGAGTAATATATAGTATGTTTTATATTATATATGTGTTTTGTATATGGAAACTTTACTATAAAGTTTTTATAATCATATTTTATCATAGTATGTTTATCGATATTATCTTCTTCTATATTTAAGTTTAATATTTTTCCTTTTTTATCATTGATGATTCCATAGATATTGTCTTTTTCATTTGTATCTAGCCATATATCTACAAAGGAATAGTCCCCAGTAAATAAAATTTTAGGTAGTAAAATATCATTTTTATTATTTATTTTAGTTAATACTATATCTTTATCTATGTCAAAGTAATATAAGTCGTTGTTATTTTTTTTTATTACTATATTTGTTTTATCTATAAAAGACATAACTATCCTCCTAAAAATCTTTATACTAATATTTATATTAAAATATGCAAATTTATACATATATTAGTAAAAATTATTAAATAGAGAATCTAAATTAGTAACATGTATCTTATAAAATCATATATTTTATTAAGAAGAGAATATAATCTTTTCAAAATAAATACAGGAGAGGATAGAAGGCATGAGTGAAATAAAAGACA
>NZ_CATXCO010000268.1:0-2886 GCF_958366745.1 uncultured Romboutsia sp. | reverse complement strand
CTTTTATATTTATAGGCTTTAAGTCTAAACTTTATTAAAATACTAATATTTTCTATCTTATTGTTTATCATATTTAATTTAATATACTAATTTATATAGATTTCCATGATATTATACATTCAAATTAAAATAACTCATATGTATTCATTATTTTCTATTTATAAATATCTTATAACTATAAATTTTAAGTATATTGATAACTATATTATTCTCTGCTACTATTTACCTAATGATGTAAATTTATATACATTTTAAGGGAGAGATTTTATGTTACTAATTTATAATGAAAAAACTAATCCGTTTTTTAATTTGGCTATGGAAGAATATTTTCTTAAAAACTTCGATGAAGATATCTTTATACTTTGGAGAAATGAAAGTTCCGTAATAGTTGGTAAAAATCAAAATACATTATCTGAAATTAATCTAGATTATATTAAAGAAAACTCTATACCCGTTGTCAGAAGACAATCAGGAGGAGGAGCTGTATTTCACGACTTAGGTAATATAAACTTTACATTTATAGCAAGTAATAATGATAATTTCAGTGATTTCAAAAGATTTACTACTCCTATAATAGAACTTTTAAAAACATTGGATATAAATGCTAAATTTTCTGGAAGAAATGATTTGTTAATAGATGGATGTAAATTTTCAGGCAATGCTCAATATAACTACAAAAATAAAGTAATGCATCATTGTACATTGTTATTTTCATCTCAAATATCAGATATGTCAAATGCTTTAAAAGTTAAACCTATAAAATTTGAAGGAAAAAGCATTAAATCTGTAAAAGCTCGTGTAACTAATATAAGTGAACATTTAAAAGTTCCTATGGATATATTAGAATTTAAGGATTTAATAATAGATTACTTTTATAAAACAAATACTGATAATAAGTATTATACTTTAAGTGAGTTAGATATAAATAATATAAATAAATTAGTAGAAGAAAAATACAATACTTGGGATTGGAACTTTGGACATTCCCCAAAATACTCTCTTTATAATGAATTAAGGTATCCTGGAGGAAATGTAGAATTTAACTTAAATGTTGAAGGTGGAATTATAAAGGATATAAAATTCTTTGGGGATTTCTTTGGAAAATGTGATATTTCTCATATTGAGAACCTATTATTAAATACAAAACACGAAGAAGAAAGTTTAAAAACAATACTTAACTCTATAAATATAAATGATTATTTCCTAGGGGCTGATACTGATGTTTTAGTATCTGGAATAATGGGTGTTAAATAGTACTTGGAGTAGATTATTCTACTCCTTTTTATATGAAATATAATAAAATAATGTAAAATTGAAATAATTTAGATATATATACTATAAAATTTAACTTTATATAAATTTTTATCTTATTTTTAAGCATAATACTATATAGAGGTGGTTTTATGAAGAAAAAACTATTATCAGTAACATTATTTTTTTTATTTATAATTTTAGCTTCTTCAAATTCATTAAGCTTATCATCAGAATTTAAACCATTTGAATGTAAAGAACTAAATTATTCTTATGATGCATTAGAACCATATGTAGATAAAGAAACTATGATGTTACATTATAATAAACATTATAAAAATTATGTTGATAAACTAAATGATACTATAAAAAAATATCCTAAACTTTATTCTTGTAGCTTAACAGATTTACTAAGTAACTTAGATTGTCTTCCAGATAGTGCGTCGCAAATAATAAAAAACAACGGTGGAGGAATTTATAATCATGAGTTCTTTTTTAGCATAATGACTAATAGAAAAACATATCCTTCTGAAGAACTAAAAAAGGCTATCGATAGAGATTTTGGATCTTTTGATGAATTTAAAAAGGAATTTAAAGAAGCTTCATTAGATATTTTCGGTTCAGGATGGGTATGGCTTGTATCTGACGATAAAGGAAACTTATCTATAATAAAAACATCAAATCAGGATACACCTATAACACTAAACTTAATTCCAGTTATAGGAATAGATCTATGGGAACATGCTTATTATCTTAGATATCAAAATAATAGAGAAAATTATATAGATAATTGGTTTAATGTTGTTAATTGGGATAAAGCTCTTTCTAATTATAATAATTCTAAATAGTTGCAATTTGTAAAATTTTTATATTTACTATATAATGTAATAAATCATCATGTACTTAGCACCATAGGAGGATTAATGGTAAAGGAAACTCACACAAAGGGCGGATACTTATTAGCACTACTTGCACTGCCCTTTATTGACAATGAATATTTATCTAGTTATGAGCCTGTTTATAAATTTATTCTATTATTTATTTATATGTATTTTTCATATATAGGTTCAATAATTCCAGATATAGATATGCGTGGTTCTTGTGCAAGTAAAACCTTCCCAAAAGTATATAAATTATTCGGTTCTAGATTTCGTCACAGAAGTTTTACTCATAGTCTACTATTTCTATATTTACTATGTTATTTATCAAGTCTAATATTAAAGTATACAGATAATAATATAGTTTTTATATCTTCATTTAGTGGTCTTATAATCGGATGTTTTTCTCATATGATATTAGATTTATTTACAAAGGAAGGTATAGAATTGCTTTACCCAATAGATATTAACTTTTCTTTAATGCCTATAAAGACTAATTCTAAAACAGAAAAACTAATATGCAAAGTATTAAGCTTTATAGTTATATTCTTACTAGGATATAGGTTTTATATATTAATATAGGACCTATATCCTTTATATTTAATTATTTTTATCTAATTTAGTATTAATACTATTTCCTACTTTCCAAGCTAAAAATACTAATAATATAAATAGTACTATTTTAATTGGATTTTTTATAAATCCTACTACATCACTTGCTGGATAACTTACGACTAAAAACATAATAAATTTTCCA
>NZ_CATXCO010000267.1:0-2896 GCF_958366745.1 uncultured Romboutsia sp. | reverse complement strand
CTAGAAGAAGCTATAGAATCTGAAATGGTAAAAGTGAACTTTTTAGAGAATATGTCCCATGAGTTTAAAACACCTATTAATATAATATTAATGATATCGAAGTTACTATTATCATCAATTGAAAACAATGATTTTAACTTGGATAGAGAAAAAATAATTAACTATTTAAAGATTTTAAAACAGAATGGATATAGAATATTAAGGCTTGTAAACAATATTTTAGACTCAACTAAGTTTGATAATAAACATGATACATTAGAAATGCATAACTATAATATTATTAGCGTAGTTGAGGATATAGTTTTATCTGCAGCAGATTATATAAAAAATACTGAAAGAAGTATAGTTTTTGACACAGAAGAAGAAGAGGTAATTTTAGCTTGTAGACCTAGTTATATAGAAAAAATAATGTTAAACTTAATTTCAAATTCCTTGAAATTTATAAATGATAATGGTCAAATAGAAGTAGATATTAAAGTTAAGCAAGAAGAAGAAAAATTGTATATCCATTTAAAAAATGATGGGCCAAGTATATCAAAAAAAGATGCACAATTAATATTTAACAAATTTGTTCAAATAGAAAACCATACAAGAAGACAAAATGAAGGTAGTGGAATAGGACTATATTTAGTTAAGTGCTTAGTAGAAGCACATGGAGGTAAGATTTGGCTTAACACTGAAGTTGAATCAGGAGTAGAATTTATTTTTTATCTTCCTATAAAAACAATAGATAATGAAGATGATATAAAAATATATTCTATAGAAGAACACTCAATAATGGATAAGTGTAATATAGAATTTTCTGATGTTTATTCATTGTAAAAATAACTGTATCTTAGTAATTTAGATAGATTAAATTACTAAGATACAGTATTTATTTTTATACTATTTTTTGGAAATTACTAAAATTTATGATATAATTTTAAGTAGCAGATGAATACAAAATGGTTTGCCAATATATCATTCTAGCTAAGCGAATTTTTATAGGTAAATTAAAAAAGAGGGAATTATTATGAGAAAGAAGATTTGTATAGCATTAGCTATAATATGGATGGGTGTAATATTTTATATGTCGAATCAACCAGCATCAATATCATCTATTCATTCTGGAAATACAATAAATATTATAAGCAAATTGCCAATAATAGGTAATATAATGGACTATCTTACAAGTATTAATATAGGTGAGTTTATAGTAAGAAAATGTGCTCATATGTTTTCATACTGTATTTTAGCAGTACTTTTATTCATGTCAGTATATGAAGACAATATAAAAAAGGCAATAATAATTGCATTTTTAGGTACATTTTTATATGCATGTAGTGATGAATTTCATCAATTATTCATACCTGGAAGAAGTGGTGAGTTTAGAGATGTAATGATAGACTCGACTGGAGGTATTATGGGTATAGTATTTACTACTTTCATTGTTAAATATAAATAGGTTAATTAAAAAAATAAAAAATAGCAATACATTACATTGTAATATATGTAATGTATTGCTATTTTTTATTAAAAAAAGAAATAATAAATATAAAATATACATTTTTTTTATATTATTGCTAAAGATATAAATATAGTTGAAATAATTTATTGCTTATAAAACTTATCAATTATATACAATATTATTTCATAGTAATATATTTTTAGTAAGGAGGATCTGAAATTATGAGTACAAACGAAGATAATAAACAAAAAAAATTCTTCTATGGTTGGGTAATTGTTGCTGTATGTTTACTTGTTCAAGCAATACCGTTTGGGGTAGGTTCAAATTTACCGCCTACATTTATAAACTATGTAGTAAAGGCAGAAGGGTTTAGTTTTGCATCATTTTCATTAATGTTTACTATTGGAACTATAATATCAGCTGTCTGTTCTCCATTTATAGGTAAACTATTTACAAAGGTTAATGTAAAAGTACTTTATATAATTGCTTCTATTTTAGTTGGTGTAGGATTTATGGCATTTGCATTTGCAGGAAACCATCTAATTGCTTATTATATATTAGCAGGAATAGTACAAGTTGGTGTAGCAACAATGTCATCTATAGGAGTTCCAACTCTTATAAATGCTTGGTTTAAGGTTAATAAAGGAACTGCAATGGGGATTGCATTTTCAGGTGGTGGCTTAGGTAATATATTTTTACAAATGATAGCGGGTAAATGGTTATCTGATCCAGCAATAGGGTATAAAGGTGCTTATATAAGATTTGGAGCAATTGCTTTAGTTATATCACTAATACTATCAATATTCTTTGTAAGAATGCCAAAATCTAAGGAAGAACTAGAAGCTAATATTCCTAAAAAGAAAAAAGGCGATGAAAATGCTACACACCATATAAGTTGGGGATATACAGTTTCTGAAGCTACTAAAATGCCACAATTTTGGATGATAGGAATATCTTTTATATTTGTTGGATTCTATGTTTCTGGTGTAGCATTACAATTTATAGCATATTTACAAAGTATAGAAGAGGCAGGGATACTATTAATACCATCAGCAAGAATAGCTTCTATGTTTGGATTATTTTCAATATTTGGTTCAATTTTAGGTGGTATGTTATTTGATAAACTTGGATTAGCTAAATCATATTCTTTTGCAGGAATATTAGTTGTAATAGCATGCTTATGTTTAATATTTATACCGAATATGAATTTCCTTGGATATGTATTCCCAATATGTTTTGGTATATCTTTATTTGCATATATTATGGGACCATCATATATGACTGGTGTATTATTTGGAGACAGAGAATATAGTGCAATACTTGGAATAATACAAATATTTTTCGCTTTAGGATTTGCAATAGGTAGCCCTATATTTGGTGCAACAATAGACAATTTTGGTTGGACTGTTGGATGGATAACTACTATAATATATACTATAATAGCTTATA
>NZ_CATXCO010000266.1:0-2901 GCF_958366745.1 uncultured Romboutsia sp. | reverse complement strand
TATTATAATATTTAAAAAAATGTGGATAACTTCTGAATGTAAGTAATATCAATAAGTTGGTTTTGAGCGTAAAAAAGATTTTGAGCAACGGACGAAGTCGTTGGCGACATGAGCGAAGCGAATTTTTTATTTAAAGTATTATATAAAACTTTAAAATCATACTAGTATCATAATAGAAAAAATTTATAGTTCTTAACTTAATAAATATAGATTTAACGTATAATATATAATGGATAGGCAATATACCTATCCATTATATATTATACGTTAAATCTGAATAATATAACATCTCCATCTTTAACTACATATTCTTTACCTTCAAGTCTAACTAATCCTTTTTCCTTAGCAGCAGTCATAGTACCAACTTGTACTAAATCATTAAATGCTATAGTCTCTGCTCTTATGAAACCTCTCTCTATATCAGAGTGTATCTTACCACCAGCAGCTGGAGCTTTAGTTCCAACTTTTATAGTCCAAGCTCTAACTTCTTGAGGTCCAGCAGTTAAGTAAGATATAAGTCCAAGTAATGCATAAGAAGATTTTATTAGCTTATCAAGACCAGATTGTTCAAGTCCTAAAGTTTCTAAGAATTCTTTCTTTTCTTCTTCAGTATCAAGTTCAGCTATTTCTGCTTCTATTTGAGCACAAACAACAACAACTTCTGCATTTTCAGTAGCAGCAAATTCTCTTACTTTAGCAACGTATGCATTATTTTCACCTTCATCAGCTAAATCATCTTCACTTACATTTGTAGCATATATTACAGGCTTTGATGTAAGTAAGTTTAATGAATCAACGAAAGCTTTTTGATCTTCACTAAAGTCCATAGTTCTAACACACTTACCATCTTCTAAAACAGCCATTATTTCTTTTAAGAATTCAACTTCAGCAGCTACAGATTTATCAGCTTTAGCAGCTTTAGTTGATTTTTGTATTCTTCTATCTAATATTTCTATATCAGAGAATATTAATTCTAAGTTTATAGTTTCTATATCTCTTAAAGGATCAACAGAACCATCAACGTGAACAACATTTCCATCTTCGAAACATCTAACCACGTGAACTATAGCGTCAACTTCTCTTATGTGAGATAAGAATTTATTTCCTAAACCTTCACCTTTAGAAGCTCCTCTAACAAGTCCTGCTATATCACAGAATTCTATAGCAGTAGGAACTATTTTTTTAGAGTCATATAACTCTCTTAATTTTTCTAATCTTTCATCTGGAACAGAAACAACACCAACGTTTGGCTCTATCGTACAGAAAGGATAGTTAGCAGACTCAGCACCTGCTTGTGTTATTGCATTAAATAGTGTACTTTTACCTACGTTTGGTAAACCAACTATACCTAATTTCATATATATCGTCCTCTCTTTTGTCAATTTTATTTATAAATTTAAACAACCTATTAAGTTATGAAGTAGGCTTAATAAGCTAACTTATCAAGTTTATTTAGTATTTGTGTAGACATACATTCTAATTATACAACATATATATAATAGATGTAAACTATACAATTAAGTTAATACAAATAATAAAAACTTATTTAAAAATTAATTTTTGTGGTGAGGTTGATTTTATGTTATTTTCTATAATCTTATTTTCATCGTTAGCGTTGAGCTTTATACTAAAAGGAAGTTATGAAAACATATTTATAGTTTTAGCAACAATGGCATTTTATAAGCAAGTAATAGTTAATAAAAATTATAAAAATTTAATTTATGGAGCATTGATTTCGTTTATTGGGATAAACTTGGTTATATCTTTTATATTTAAAGACTATATAGTAATTAAAAATACGCAACCTACAAAAGAAAAAGAAGAGACTTTAGTTTTGTTAGTATCAGAAGGTGAGGATAAAAATTACAATATAAGAGAGCGTTCGACTCAAATTTACTATGAAGAAGGTTATAAAGCTATGATTACTGGTATAAGCAATTTATATAATTATAAAAGCTATTATAGTAAATTAGGGTTTAGTGAATTTAAGCATAAAGCAGAAGAAATAGCAGAAAAATTAAGGCATAGTTTAGGAAATGGATATAGAGTTGTTAATTCATATCTGTATTCAAAGCCTTATTTTGAATACTCAGTAGAATCAATTATCGAACAAGGATACACAAAAATAATAATATGTCCTTTATTTATGACAGAAGGAACTGATTACGATGTTTTCATGGAAAGATATGAAGAATTAAATCTTGCATCTAGGAACATAGCAGGCGTTGAAGTATTAGAACCATTTTATAATGCTAATAATTTAGCACAGCTTTATAAAGATGAAATTTTAAAGAATATAAGAAAATCAGAAGAGGACAGTGGAGTACTATTAATTGGACTTCATAATAAAAATAATTTAGAGCAAGACATATTATTTAGAGAAAGAATAAAAAAATACATAGAAGATGCTGAAAAAGATATAGATATCCAAATAAAATTGCCTCTTTTAGAAAATAATAAAAAAGATATAATTAAATCAGGTGAAGAACTTTTAGAATATGGAATAAGCACTTTATATGTTGTTGCACCAACATCTACTATAGATACTGTGTACACTAGACATTTAGTCAATAGTATACTTGAAGAACTAGATATGGGTGATACTAGATTTTATTATATAGATCCACCGGATAAAATAAATACTTTGGTTGATACACTTTATACAAAAATAATACTTATGCAAATTTAGTAAAAAATAAGAGTTATAATACTTTTTATAGCCCGGGAAATATGGCATTATTTGTTGTAGTGTATTAAGGTTTTGGTAAAATTACAGAAAATATATCAAAAGTTAATGATAGAAATATTATAAATTAAAAATAAAAAGTAGAATTATTA
This sequence comes from uncultured Romboutsia sp., assembly GCF_958366745.1. Lineage (NCBI taxonomy): Bacteria > Bacillati > Bacillota > Clostridia > Peptostreptococcales > Peptostreptococcaceae > Romboutsia > uncultured Romboutsia sp. Next base: position 63 of record NZ_CATXCO010000266.1, on the reverse strand, counting down.
CAATTCTACTCAGAGCGTAGACAAAGTCTACGCTCTTTTATTTTTGTCAATACTCTTTATGAG
>NZ_CATXCO010000265.1:0-2912 GCF_958366745.1 uncultured Romboutsia sp. | reverse complement strand
ATATAGTCCATACATAAATTGCACCTCTTTCAAAGCTGTTTATAGTTAGAACTATAAAATCTATAGATATAGCTACATAGAATATACTGAAAAATGTTATTGCAATATCAATTACATTATTTTTACATCTTAAAAGATAAGTTATAGAGTACATAAATAATAAAAATATCATTATGTAAGTATACTCTACACCTAAATTAAGTATATTTTTTAGACCCATGTATGCTATAAATATATAACCTATATTTTCTATAGGGTGTATATTTATAGCATTAAATGCTTTATAAAATTCTCTTAAAGCCATAGCAAGTATTACTATTTCAGCTATATATAATGGTATCCCACCAATTACAATGAATATAAATAATGGTACTAAAGCTAATGCGGCTATTACTCTTGTAAGCATATAAATTTTCTCCTTACTACTTACTTAGTCCGCCAAATCTTCTGTCTCTATTTTGATATACATATATTGCCTTTTGAAGTTCTATTCTATTAAAGTCTGGCCAGTGTATATCAGTGAAATAAAACTCAGAGTAAGCAGCTTCCCACATTAAGAAGTTGCTAAGTCTTTGCTCTCCACTAGTTCTTATTATCAAGTCAGGATCTGGTATAGACTTTGTATCTAAATAATTTTTTATAGTATTTTCATTTATTTCTTCTATATTTATTTTACCACATTTTGCATCATTTAATATATCTATTATTGCATTTTTTATATCATCTCTACTTCCGTAGTTTAGAGCAAGATTTAAATTAACTCCTGTATTATCTTTAGTTAATTCAAATGCATTATTTAATTGTTCTATACAATTTTTAGGAAGCTTTGATATATCCCCTATTGTTGTAACTTTTACATTGTTGGCATGTAATTCTTTAATCTCTTTGCTTAAATATGTAGCTAAAAGAGTCATAAGTGTATCTACTTCAAGTTTAGGTCTTTTCCAGTTTTCTGTTGAAAAAGCATATAAAGTTAGATGTTTTACCCCTAATCTTTGAGATTCTTTTATTACTTCTCTTATTGCTTCTACCCCCGCTTTATGTCCTGCAGCTCTAGGAAGGAATCTAGATTTTGCCCATCTTCCGTTTCCATCCATTATTATAGCTATATGAGTAGGCACTTTTTCTAAATTTATGTCATAACTATTCATAGTTTTTGCCTCCATTATAAAATTTGCTTAAATGCAAAGATTTCTGACCCCTATTTTAGGGAGTCAGAAAACTTAGTTGTTAGTAATTCTACACCATTATCTAGTTCTGATATTTTTATGACTTTAGGAATAATAAGCTTATCCGTGTCTTTTTTACCTTGTATAGATTTTACAGTGTATGTTATGTTTTTTTCTTTGAGATATTTTTCTACTTCTTCTAATTGAAGGCCTAAAAGGTTATAATATTTATTCAATATTATACCTCCATTATATCTTTTTCTTTAGCAGTAGCAACTTGATCTACTTCTTTTATGAATTTATCAGTTATTTTTTGAACTTCATCTTGTGCTTTCTTTAATTCGTCTTCAGTTAATTCTCCGTCTTTTTCCATTTTCTTTAATGCATCATTTGCATCTCTTCTTTCATTTCTAAGTCTTACTTTGAATTCTTCAGCAACTTTATGAACTCTCTTAGCTAATTCTTTTCTTCTTTCTTCCGTTAAAGCTGGAACTGATATTCTTATAACTTGACCATCGTTAGTTGGATTAAGTCCTAAATCAGAGTTTCTTATAGCTTTTTCTATTTCTGCCATAGAAGACTTATCCCAAGGGTTTATCATTAATGTTCTTGGTTCTGGAACTGATATAGCAGCCATTTGGTTGATTGGAGTTAATGATCCGTAGTAGTCAACTCTTACCTTATCTAACATTTGAGCGTTTGCTCTTCCTGCTCTTATAGTTGTGTATTCATGCTTTAGGGCATCTATTGTTTTAGTCATCTTAGCTTCTAATTGCTTATGTACATCTAATTTCATAGTTATTATCCTCCTATATATTATAATACTATTATATATCTTTATCTTACTTTATATAATACTTTTAATCTATATTAAAAAATATATTTTACACTTTTTTATTTTATTAATTCTTCTAGCGAAGATGAAAAATATATAAACTGAACCGACATTGTAGCTTGGAGGGAAGGTTATATATTTTTTATCGAGCGGTGTTTAATAAAATAATTAATATTAAGTATTATTTTACTATTGTACCTATTTTTTCACCCATAACTGCTTTTATTATATTATCTGTAGATAATTCAAATACGTGTATAGGTATTTTGTTATCCATACATAAAGATGTTGCAGTAGAGTCCATTACTTTTAATTCTCTTTGTAAAACTTCTAAGTAAGTTAATTCATCAAACTTAACTGCATCAGCGTGTACCTTTGGATCTTTATCGTATACTGCATCAACATTTTTAGCAAGTAGTATAACTTCTGCTTCCATTTCAGCTGCTCTAAGTGATGCCGCTGTATCTGTTGAGAAATATGGATTTCCTGTTCCCGCACCAAATATAACTACTCTATCTTTTTCTAAGTGTCTAACTGCTTTTCTTCTTATATATGGTTCTGCTATTTGTCTCATTTCTATAGCAGTTTGAACTCTTGTTTGAACATCTATGTTTTCAAGAGCATCTTGAAGTGCCATAGAGTTCATAACTGTTGCAAGCATTCCTATATAGTCTGCTGTAGTTCTATCCATACCTTCTGATGTTCTTCCTCTCCAGAAGTTTCCACCACCAACAACTACAGATACTTCAACACCTATTTCTTGAATTTTCTTTATTGCTACTGCTATTTCATTAACAACATCATTATTTATTCCAAAACCTTTATCTCCTGCTAGTGCTTCACCACTAAGTTTTAACAGTACCCTTTTATACATTGGTTTCATAAAAAGAAATCCTCCCTACATTCTA
>NZ_CATXCO010000264.1:0-2914 GCF_958366745.1 uncultured Romboutsia sp. | reverse complement strand
AAATGACAACTTTGAATTAGTACCTATCGATGAAGTAAATGTAGATTTAGATAATCAAGAAAAAGGATACTTAAAAATATATCCTAATATTCACGGAATGGATGGATTCTTTATAGCGAAATTAAAAAGAGTAAGGTAGTGATAATATGAGTCAAAATAAAGTAGCATTAAAAAACTTTACAGAAGAAGAATTAAAAGAATTTGTAAAATCTATAGGAGAGCCAGCATTTAGAGGTTCTCAAATATATTCTTGGATATACAAAGGAGCAAAGACTTTTGATGATATGAAAAATATACCAAAGTCTTTAAGAGAAAAGCTTGAAGAAGTTTCGTTTATTGGAAATTTAAAAATAGAATTAAGCTTAAAATCTAAGGTAGATAAAACTAGAAAATATCTATTTGAATTAAATGATGGTAATATAATAGAATCTGTAATGATGGATTATGAAGATAGAGTTACTGTTTGTATATCAAATCAAGTTGGTTGTAGAATGGGATGTAGATTCTGTGCATCTACATTAGAAGGATTAATAAGGAATCTAGAACCATGGGAAATTATAGATCAAATACTTAAGATACAAGAAGATATAGGAAAGAGAGTTTCAAATTTAGTTTTAATGGGCAGTGGAGAACCATTAGATAATTTTGAAAATACTAAGAAGTTCTTAAGAATTGTTAATGATAAAAATGGTTTAAATATAGGCTATAGACACATAACATTATCTACATGTGGAATAGCTCCGAAGATGAGGGAATTAGCTGATTTAGAAATTCCTATTAACTTAGCACTTTCTCTTCATTCTCCGTATGATGAAAAAAGAAAAGAAATAATGCCTATAGCAAATGCTTATCCAATAAAAGATATATTAGATGCGTGTAAATACTATATTAAAAAAACAAATAGAAGGGTCACTATAGAATACTCTTTAATAAAAGGTGTAAATGATTCAGAAAAAGAAGCACAAGAACTTATAAGATTATTAAAGGGAATGTTGTGTCATGTAAATTTAATTCCTGTTAATAATGTTGAAGAAAGGGATTTTAAAAGACCAGATAAATCTCATATATACAGATTTAGAGATATACTAGAAAAAAATAATATACCAGCTACAGTTAGAATATCTATGGGCTCAGATATAGGTGGAGCTTGTGGACAATTGAGAAGAAAACATAAGTAGCTTTAAGGGGGTATTTTTGTGATTTATAACTGTGCATCCCATATAGGTAAAGTCAGAAAAAATAACGAAGACTACTGTAAGGGTGAGATAATAGACACAGATTTTGGATCTGTTGGAATATTCGCATTAGCTGATGGAATGGGTGGACATAACAAAGGTGAAGTAGCAAGTAAACTAGCAGTAGAAAATATAATTGAGTTTCTTAAAGAAAATTTATTACAAAGTAGTAATATAAAGATTGATTATATTGATGATATTATTAAGCAAGCTTATCATAATGTTAATAATATAATATATGAAAAATCTATGAGCAGTTTAGAATTTGAAGGTATGGGAACTACACTTGTAATAGCAATTATATATAAAAATAATTTATATGTTGCTAACGTAGGAGATAGTAGATGTTATTTACTTAATGAAAATGGCTTTAATAAAATAACAATAGATCACTCAGTTGTTGAAGAACTTGTAAAAGCAAATATTATTACTGAAGAAGAAGCAAAAACACATCCAAGAAGGAACCATATAACTAGAGCTATAGGAACAGATGAAATGGTTATAGTAGATATATTTAAGAAGCAAATAGATGCAGGTAACAAGATATTATTAACAAGTGATGGATTAACTGGATTTGTAGATGATAATACTATAAAAGATACACTATTAAAAGATGAGGATGTAAATGATTTAACAAAAGAATTGATAAACACTGCAAATGACGTTTCTGGAAGGGATAATATTTCAGTTATATTGATAGAAGAGAAATAGGATGGTGATAAAGTGGGAGAGACTGTTTTAGGAAACAGATATGAAATCATCAAAAAAATTGGTGATGGAGGTATGGCTTTTGTATATAAAGCTAAAGATATTTTATTAAATAGAATAGTTGCAGTTAAAGTATTAAGGCCAGAATTTGTAGATGATGATGAATTCTTAGGTAAATTTAAAAGGGAAGCAGAGGCAGTTGCAAGTCTTTCACACCCTAATATAGTAAACGTATACGATGTAGGAGAAGATGGAAAAGTTCATTATATAGTAATGGAATACATTGATGGGCAAAATTTAAAGGAAATAATAAAGAATGAAGGAACATTAGATGAATATACAGCCCTTGATATAACAAAGCAAATAGCTATGGCTCTTAGTGCAGCACATAAAAAGGGTATAATTCATAGGGACATAAAGCCTCATAATATACTTATATCTAATGAAGGTAGAGTAGTTAAGGTTGCTGACTTTGGTATAGCAAAAGCTGTTTCAAACTCAACTATGACTAATATTGGTAGCATAATAGGCTCTGTACACTATTTTTCACCAGAACAAGCAAAGGGTAAATTTGTAAGTAATAATGCAGATCTTTATTCGTTAGGAATAGTTTTATATGAAATGATAATCGGAAAAGTTCCTTTTAGAGGAGATAGTCCTATATCTATAGCATTACAACATATAAACGATGAAATTGAATTTACCTCAGAAGAACAGATAAATATACCTCAAAGTGTTAGAACTATAATCAAGAAACTAACTGAAAAATCTAGTGTTGATAGATATCAAAGTGCTGAGGAAGTTATAGAAGATATAGAGTATATAGAAAAGAACATAGATTTAGATTTTATAAAAGAGTATGATAACTATGTTACGAAAAATATAGATATTAAAGATTTAAATAAACAGATAAATATAGAAAAAAATAGACATGCTGAAGACGTAGTTTATGATGATGAAGACGATGATGA
>NZ_CATXCO010000263.1:0-2918 GCF_958366745.1 uncultured Romboutsia sp. | reverse complement strand
GTATTAAATAGATATTTTGAGCAAAGTGAGTTTTTTTATTTACACGAAAATCTAATATTAGATTAATAAATATAAAAACTAAATATTTTAATATATATTAAAGAAAAACAAAAATTAAATTAGTAGAAAATAGTTAAACTATGTAGTGTTTTTGAAAATTTAATTAAAAGGAAATTCAATATTATTTGAAGAAATAGTATAAAAGTTTTAATGAAAGGGATTGGGGAGAGTTAGCCTTGAGAAAAATAAGAAAAATAAAGTACTCTAGATTATTTATTATTATAATATTTGCTTATATACTACTTCAAATTACTATAAATATAATAGGAAAAAATATTGAGACTTTGGTAATAGAAAGTGAAACTATAGAGCTAAAGGTAAGAGCAAAAGGATTAGTTATAAGAGATGAATATTTAATAAAATCAAATCAAAGTGAAAATATAAAAAATATGGTTAAGGATGGAGAAAAGTTAAAAAAAGGTGATGCACTAGCAGCTATATATAACAATAGTAAAAGCTTAGAAGAAAATAAAAATAAGATAATTCAGTTGAATAAAGAAATTGAAGATTTAGAGGCTGAATATTCAAATAGTAAATCTAATTTAAGTAAAGAGTTAATAGATATTAAGATTAAAACTAAAAAAGAACAAAGAGCAGTTCTTAATTATGAAAATAATAAAAATGTAAATTATTTAAGTATGCCAACATCAGGTGTAGTATCCACTAAGTATGATGGATATGAGGATATATATACATTAGATAAATTAGAAAATTTAACAGCTAAGGATATAGAAGATGTAGAAGATAATTATAAAAAACTAGATATTGAGAATACATTTATAAAAGAATCAGAAGTAATAGCTAGAGTAATACAAAGTGACTATTCCTATATAGCTATACTTACTGAAAATGATATTTTTGAAGATAATCAAAAGGTTGAAATAGTATTTGATAGTGATAATGTACAAGGAAATGTGGAAGAAATATACAGAAATGGAGATAATAATGTAGTTATATTTAAAATAAGTAATCAAAATGTAGAAATTTATGATACAAGAGTAAAAGAATTTGATATAATATATAAGCAAATAGACGGTTTGAAAGTTCCGAAACAATCTATAGAAGAAGTAAACAATCAAAAGGGTGTATATGTATTAAATCAAGAGACTAGAAAAGTAGACTTTGTTGAATTAAAAACTATACAATATGAAGATGATGAAGTTATATTTATAGACTATTACAAGAATCAAAAAGAAGGTATAAAAACAATTGACAGACATGATGAAATCATTCTAAAGCCGAACAGTATAAATAAAAATATAAAAATAAGTAGGTGGTAAAGTGAGTGCAATTAGAGAAAATCTTGAATCAATAAAATTTAATATAAAAGAATCTGCTAATAATGCTAAAAGAAGTAGTGAAGATATAACTTTAATAGCAGTTACTAAAACAGTAGATGTTGATAAAATATTAGAAGCCATAGAATATGGAGTTACAGATGTGGGAGAGAATAAGCCACAAGAATTAGCAAGAAAATATGATATTATTGGAGATAAAGTTAAATGGCATTTAATTGGAAGCCTTCAAACTAATAAAGTTAAGTATATAATAGATAAGGTGCACATGATACACTCTTTAGATAGAGAATCTCTGTGTGAAGAAATTCAAAAAAGAGCTGAGAAAATAGATAGAATTATTGATTGTCTAGTTCAAGTAAACATATCTAAAGAAGATAGTAAACATGGATTATATGAAGAAGATGTTATAGACTTTATCACAAATATTTCAAATAAGTACACTAATATTAGAATAAAAGGACTTATGACTATGGCACCATTTACTGAAAATGAAGATGAAGTAAGAGAAGTATTTAGAAGTCTTAAAAATTTATCACTAGATATAGATAAATTAAATATACCTAATGTGTCTATGAAATACTTATCAATGGGAATGAGTAATGATTATAAAATAGCAGTAGAGGAAGGTTCCACTATTGTTAGAGTAGGAACATCAATATTTGGTGAAAGAAATTATAATAATCAATAAATTAAATAATAAACTAAAGAATAAATGAGTAGGAGGATGTTAATAATGGGAGAAGGAATATTCAATAAATTTAAAAATTGGATAACTGAAGAGGAAGAAGATTTTGATGGTGTAGAAGAAGAATATGAGCAAGAAGATGAAGAGGAAGTAGAACAATTTACATCAATACCAAATACTAAAACGGCTAAAATTGTTAACTTGCATACAGCAAGCCCAATGAAAGTTGTTATAGTAGAACCTAAAAAATATGAGGAAGTTACTACTATAGCAGATCATTTAAAACAAAAAAAGGCAGTTATAGTTAATTTAGAAAACTTAAATGATCTAGGGATTCGTAAATCAATATTTGAGTTTATGAATGGAGCAGTATACGTTTTAGATGGTGGAATACAAAAAGTTTCTAAGGGAATCTTTATACTAGCACCTAATAATGTAGATATAGATTCTAGTATAAAAAAAGAATTAGAAAGTAAAACACTTTTCCCTTGGCAAAGTAAATAGTATTTGATTAAGTACTATATTAAAAAGATAATTCAAACTTAAAAGTTATATTTTAAAATACCTATATAAAAATAAAGGGGTGATAATATGAGCACAATAGGAATAGCGCTATATTATTTATTTGATATATTATCATGGATTATAGTTATTAAAAGTTTTATGACATGGTTACCAAGTGGCGGTGGAAAATTTTATGATGTATTATCAACAATAACAGAGCCTATAGAAGCGCCAATAAGATCAGTGATGTATAAGTATACAAATGGACCAGTGGATTTTTCTCCAATGGTAGCTATACTTGCACTTATGCTATTAAAAAATGTAGCATTGAGAGTATTTATTTAAGGCAATTATTATATGGATAAAATAAA
>NZ_CATXCO010000262.1:0-2941 GCF_958366745.1 uncultured Romboutsia sp. | reverse complement strand
AAAATGACAATAAAAAAGTACTTATGGTAAAAAAATAAGTAAAAAAAGATAAAATGATAATTAAAATGATAATTTTAATAATAAAAATGACAAAAATATATTGACTTTGTTAAATTTTGGATATATTATAAAATTATCACAAAGGAAAGAAAAATAGAATTTTATAAAACAAAATATAGAAAGGGATAGTGAAAAATGGGGCTTAGGATACTTAAATCAAAGAGAATATTATTTGATTTAACACAAGAAGAAATAGCTAAAGAGGTTGGAATTAACATAAAAAGCTATAATTTAAAGGAAAATGGTAAAAGGGAGTTTACATTAGATGAAGCTAAAAAGATAAGTAATTTACTTAAGCTTAATTTAAATGAAGTAAATGATATATTTTTTGATTCATCTATAAGTAGCTAAAAAATTTTAGATAGAAACTTTCCAAAATGATAATTTTAAAAGGGGATATAATAATGAATAAGTTAAAAATATTTAAAAATGAAGAGTTTGGACAATTAAGTGTAATTGTTAAAAATAACAAAGAATATATAGAAGCAATAGAAGTTGCTACAATACTTGGATATTCAAATCCTAGAGATGCAATAAATAGACATTGTGATAAAGATGGTGTCGTGTTTTCCGACGTAAGGGTAGTAACAGGAATTAAAAAAGATAATAGTAAAGCTTTTAAAGTAGTTACTAAAAAATTTATAGATGAAGGAAATTTATACAGGCTTATTATAAAATCAAAACTACCAAGTGCTAGAAGATTTGAAAAGTGGGTTATGGATGAAGTACTTCCAAGTATAAGAAAACATGGAGCTTATATGAGTGAAGAGGTTATAAATAAAACTTTAGATGATCCAGATTTTATAATAGAAATGGCTACTAAATTAAAATATGAAAGAGAACAAAGAAGATTACTTGAGGAAAAAGCTAAACATCTTGAAGCTACTATAACAATAGATAAGCCATACACAAACTTTGGAAAAAGTATTGCAACTTCATCTGATGCAATAACTATAGGGCAATTTGCAAAGGTTTTAAACAATAATAATATAAATATTGGTAGAAACAGATTATTTACTATATTAAGGGATAATGGATACCTTATAAAAGTTGGTAAGGATAAAAATATGCCCAAACAAATCTACGTTAAGCAGGGTCTTTTTAAGGTTGCTGAAAGTATAGTAAAAACTGTTAAAGGTGAATTACTTACAGCTACGACACTTATAACAGGAAAAGGTCAGATGTACTTTTTAGAGATATTTAGTAATTTAACCGAAAATAAAACTTATATTTCATAAGAGTTATTATTTCTAAAAGAGCTTATGATTTAGAGAGTAACTTATATTAGTAAAAGTTTTGTAGATTAAGAAATTTTAGAAATATTAAGCGTAAAAAAGTTTTAGTAATACTAAAAACAGATCAGAAAATTAATACTAAAATTAGTAAATTTTAAATTATAGATTTGGGGGCTATAAATGAGAAAATATTTAGATGCAAATATAATAGCAAACACTAAAGATATGCCAAAGGATGAATGGTTAAAGAAAAGAAAATGTGGAATAGGTGGAAGTGATGCTTCGAGTATACTAGGATTTAATCCATATAAAAGCTCAATGGCAGTTTATTTAGATAAGATAGATGATGAGATTCGCTTCGCTCATGTCGCCAACGGCTCAAAAGGCGAGCCCGTTGCTCAAAATTGCTACGCTAATCTCTTAGGCGACTCAAAAGGAAAGACCGTTGCTCAAAATATCAATGCTAATAAGGAGAGTGGCTCAAAAGAAAAGGTTGATGTTCAAAATTGCCATATTCAAAGCGAAGAAGCTCAAGAAGATGAAATTCGCTACGCTCACGTCTTAGGCGGTTTAAAAGACAAGCCAGTTGCTCAAGATAGTGATGCTCATAGGGACAGTGGTTTGAAAGACAAGCCTGTTGATCAAAATAGTGATGATAAATTTGATAAGGACTTAAAAGAAGATTATTTTATTCAAGATGATAAAAATAGCTATAAAATGGAGCTTAGTAATAAGTTAAAAAGTTTTGTAGCAAATGAGTTCACACTAAAGACTGGTAAGAAGGTTAGGAATATAAATGGAATTTTAAGAAATGATAAATATCCATTTGCAATAGCAAATATTGATAGAGCAGTTGTTGGAGAAAAAGCATTTTTAGAATGTAAGGTTACCAATAGCTTTAATAAAAAAGAATGGATAAAAACTATACCAATTCACTATAAAATACAAATGAATCACTATATGGCAGTTACTGGAGCTAGTCATTGTTATGTTGCTGTACTTATAGGAAATGAAGAGTTAGTAATTCATAAGATAGAAAGAGATGAAGATTATATAGAAGAAATCATGAAATTAGAAGAAATATTTTGGAACAATTGTATATTAGGAAATGAACTACCAATGCCTGATGGAAGTAGTGATTATTCTAAAACTTTAGATACATTATATAAAGATAGTAAGTGTGAAGAATTAATATTATTTGAAGCTGAAAAAATACTTGAAAGATATGATGAAGTTGTAAAAATATATAAGGATTTTGAAAAAGAGAAAAAGGCAATAGAGCAATATTTAAAACTTCAGATGCAAAATTATGAAATTGCTTATGTTGGAGATAGAAAAATTACCTGGAAAAAGCAAGAGAGAAATACTATAGATACAACTAGATTAAAAAAAGAACACCCTGAAATTGTAGCTGGGTATATGAAAACTACAACTTCTAGAGTGTTAAAAATATAAAAATTCGCTTCGCTCATGTCGCCAACGATATATCCTCGCTACCACTTCGGATATATCCGTTGCTCAAAATGAGATTAAATTAATTATAAATAAATATAAAAGATAAGTAAATATAAATAGAAAAATAATACAAAAGATTAGACTAAGGGGGAGTTTAATATGGCAGTTTATAGACATATACATATAGATTA
>NZ_CATXCO010000261.1:0-2952 GCF_958366745.1 uncultured Romboutsia sp. | reverse complement strand
AAAAGGGCTTAAGGTTATATTTGGTACACCAACTGCTACTATGCCAGCTTGGTTAGCTAATAAGTATCCGGAAGTTTTAAGTGAAGATGAATTTAATAATAAAAGAGTATTTGGAGGAAGAAGACAATATTGTTTTAATAGTAAAACTTATCATAAATACTCAGAAATAATAATAAGAGAGTTAGCTAATCATTATAAAAATGAAGAAAGTATAGTTGCATGGCAAATAGATAATGAATTTGGTCATGAAGGTAGCGATTTGTGTTATTGTGATTTATGTAAAAAAGAATTCAATGAATACTTAAAAGAAAAGTATGATAATGATATAAATAAATTAAATGAAACTTGGGGAACAATATTTTGGTCTCAAACGTACAATACTTTTGAAGAAATACCACTTCCAAAGCCAACAATAACAACTCATAATCCATCACTTCGTATGGAACATGAAAGATTTAGAAGTGAAAGTATAGAAAAGTATGCGAAATTCCAAGTTGATTTATTAAAAGAAATATTAGGTAAAGATTCTGTAATTATACATGATTTCTCTGGAGGATATTTTGATAAGAGCTATGACTTTTCTAAAGTAGGAAAGCATATGGACGTAGTTGCATACAACAACTATCCAGTATGGGGTGGTCAAAAAGAACCAATTCCTGCATGGGAAATAGCTTGTGGCCTTGATTATATGAGAGGAATAAAGGGTCAAAACTTCTGGATAACAGAAGCTATAATGGGAGCTCAAGGACACGATGTTATAGGATATTTACCAAGACCAAGACAAGCTAAAATGTGGTCATATCAAGGAATAGCTCATGGATGTAGTTCTCTTATGTATTTTAGATACAGAGGAGCAACTAAGGGTGCAGAACAATACTGCTACGGTATAATAGACCAGGATAATGTAAAAAGAAGAAAGTTCTATGAAGTTCAGAGTTTCTTTAAAGAAATGAAGGATAATGAAGCTTTAACTCAGAGCGAAGTTAAATCAGATGTAGCAGTAGTTTATGATTATGAATCTATGGCAAGTTTTAGAATACAAAGGCAAAGTTTCTTAATGGACTATAAGCAAGAAGTATATAGATTATACAGACCATTTTATAAGAAAAATATAAATATGGATGTTATACCAAGTGATTCTGATTTTGATAAATATAAAGTCCTTTTATTACCTGTTATGATAGTACATAAAAAAGAAGTTCAAGATAAGGTAAGAAAATTTGTATCAGGTGGTGGTACAGTAGTATTTACTTATAGAACTGCAGTTAAAGATTATTATAACAATTTAACATTAGGACAGTTTAATCCAACTTACTATACAGATTTAGTTGGTGGATATGTTGAAGAAGTTGAATCATTCCAAGATGATCAAGTAGCATTACTTATAGGAAATGAAGAATTTGAAGGTATAAATGGAACAGCTACAGTATTTAGAGATATGTTAAAGACTACTACAGCTAAAACTTTATTTAAATATGAAGATGAATTCTTTGAAGATTTAGCAGCAGTAACTTTAAATGAATATGAAGGTGGAAAAGTTTATTATATAGGAAGTGGAGCAGACAATACTATAATGGATGCTATAACTAATAAAATAATAAATGAGTCAAATTTAGATGCAATAGAATCTGAAGAAGGTGTTGAAGTAGTAAGAAGAAGTTTAAATAATGAAGATTATTATTTTGTTATGAATCATACTTCAGATGAAAAGAAATTTAGAAATGAAATATTAAAAGCATATGAATCTAAAATAGTTAAAGCATAGAAGGGTAAAATGGAGGATATTATGGGAATATATATAAACGATGAGAGAAAACTATTTTCTTTAACAACAGAAAATACTGAATATGCATTTTGTATAGATAATCAAGGATTAGTTAGACATTTATATTGGGGAAATAAAATAAATAGTCCAGAAGATTTTGATATACCAGTATTAACTGAAGTATCAACTAACGATCCAGTATATGAAATAACAAAGGAAGAATATCCAGTATATGGAGGTCTTAGATACAAAGAAAATTGTTTAAAGGTTAGCTTTGAAGATAAAACAAGGGATATAGTTTATAAGTATGTAGGATACTGTATAAATGAAAATGAACTTGTTATAAACTTAAAAGATGCTCATTATAATATAGAAATAGATTTACACTATATAGTATTAGAAGATGTTGACTTAATAGAAAGATACACTGTAGTAAAAAATAATGAAGAAAAAGATTTAGCTATAGAAAATATAGCAAGTGGACAAATGCATATCCCACATGAGAATTTAACATTTAGAAATACTCATGGTTACTGGGGTGCAGAACAACAAATGTTTACTCAAAAAGTAAGTTATGGAAAAATATATTTTGAAAATAGAAAAGGTATATCAGGGCATAATCACAATCCATACTTTATATTAGATAAAGATGAAACTGAAACTACTGGTGAAGTTTACTTTGGAGCATTAAAGTTAACTGGAAACTTTAAAGGGGTAGTTGAACAAACTCCATATGGAGAAACTTTAGTTCAAATGGGTATAAATGACTTTGACTTTTTAATATATTTAGAAAATGGCCAAAGTATAGAAACTCCTCATATGGTTATAGGATATACTGATAAAGGTTTAGAATCAATGAGTCATAATATGCATGACTATGCTAACAAATACATATTAAAAAATAAAGAAATAAGACCTGTACTTTATAACTCTTGGGAGGCTATGGAGTTTAAAGTAAATGCAAAAGAACAAATAAATCTTGCAAAATTGGCAAAAGAAATAGGAACAGAATTGTTTGTTGTTGATGATGGATGGTTTGGTGAAAGACACAGTACAAAAGATGGTTTAGGTGATTGGTATGTAAATGAAGGTAAATTCCCGAAAGGTCTTGAAGAGCTTATAAAAGAAGTTAAAAGTATGGGAATGAAGTTTGGGATATGGTTTGAGCCGGAAATGGTAAATGCAGA
>NZ_CATXCO010000260.1:0-2972 GCF_958366745.1 uncultured Romboutsia sp. | reverse complement strand
TTATTGGATATTGTTTTTTGAAAAAAGCAATTTACTTTATTTGGAAAATAATTTTAACTAGCACAACAGATTAATTTATATAAAGGTTTTGCTTCTAAGCAATACATAAAACAACATTTAAATAGTACTGTATAATAAAATAGCTACTACAAGATTTATTTCTTTAGTAGCTATTTTATGTTTAAATTTTTATAATAATGATTTATATAAATTAGCTATATCTTCTACACTTGTTTCTTTTGGATTTCCTGGTCTACATGCATCATCATATGCTGATTGAGCTAAGAAATCTATATCTTCAACCTTAACTATATCTTTTAAATTTGATGGTATTCCTATATCACTTGAAAGCTTTTTAACTGCATCTATAGCTGCTTTTCTATATTCTTCAACACTCATATTTTCTACATTTTCCACACCCATAGCTTTTGCTATATATTTATATTTATCACCAGTTACTTCTGCATTGTACTCCATAACTGTTGGAAGTATTATTGCATTGGCTACACCATGAGGAGTATCATATAAAGCACCTAGCGGATGTGCCATTGAGTGAACTATTCCTAATCCTACATTAGAAAATCCCATACCTGCTATGTATTGACCTAATGCCATACCTTCTCTACCTTCTTTTGTATTTTCAACTGCTCCTCTTAAATGTTTTGATATTAATTCTATTGCTTTTATATGGAACATATCACTCATTTCCCATGCTCCTCTTGTTATAAGTCCTTCTATTGCATGAGTTAATGCATCCATTCCTGTAGCTGCAGTTAAGCCTTTTGGCATACTTTCCATCATATCTGGGTCTACTATTGCTACAACTGGTATATCATTAGTATCTACACATACAAATTTTCTATTTTTCTCAGCATCTGTTATAACATAGTTTATAGTAACTTCTGCTGCTGTTCCTGCTGTTGTTGGTACAGCTATTATAGGTACACATTTATTTTTAGTTGGTGCTACTCCTTCTAGGCTTCTAACATCTTCAAATTCTGGATTATTTATTATTATACCAATTGCTTTAGCTGTATCTATAGATGAGCCTCCGCCTATTGCTATTATATAATCTGCATTAGATTTTTTATAAGCATTAACTCCATTTTGAACATTTTCTATTGTCGGATTTGGCTTTATATTAGAGTATATTTCATATTCAAGATTTGATTCTTCTAATATATTTGTTACTTTTGTTGTTACATTAAATTTTATTAAATCTGGATCTGAACATACAAATGCTTTTTTCAAATTTCTTCCTTTTACTTCATTTACTATTTCTTTTATTGCTCCTGATCCATGGTAAGAAGTTTCATTTAAAACTATTCTATTCGCCATATAATACCTCTCCTTTATCTTAAGCATATTTTTTAATACTTTATACTTATATTATAGTCTTTATATTATTTCTATGATTTTAATGGATTAAAAATGTAACTATTTTAACTTTTTTTATTTTATTTAAATTTTAAAAAACTCCAATTAAATAAATTGGAGTATTCTTATTATTCATTAATTTTTATAACCCTTTTAGCAATACTTGCACAGTGGTCTGATATTCTCTCAAGATTAGTCAATAAATCTAAGTATATTATTCCAGCATCTATACCACATGAATTATAATTTATTCTTTCCATATGTTTATTTTTATATGCTTTTTCCAACATATCTACTTCACTTTCTAATTTTAAAACATTTTTTGCAACACTAGTATTATTCTCTTTCATTGCATTAAGAGATAAGTTATAACACTCTAAAACCTTATTGTAAATTTCTACTATTTCATCTTTAGCACTATCTGACAATTCAATATTACCATTTATAAACCATTGAGCAAGTTCTGCAATATTTTCTGATAAATCACCAACTCTTTCTATATCATTTACTGTATGAAATAGTAAATCTAAAGAAAACCTCATTTTATCATCTAAAGTTTTATTTGATAATTTAATTAGATAGTCTAAAATTTTTCTTTGTTGTTCATTCACTATTTTTTCTTTTTCAAATGTCATATTTACATCTTCTTGAGATTTTTTTAAAAATCCATCCATAGAAAAAACTAAACTTTTCTTTGAGTTTTTTCCCATTCTAAGAACTTCTTTTATTGTATTTCCAAAAGCTATAGATGGAGTTTCTAACATTCTTTCATCTAAGTATTTTATTACTCTATTCTCATTATCTTCTTCTTGACCTTTATCAGGTATAATTAACATTGCTAGCTTAACTATATATTTAGAAAATGGTAATAATAATACAACATTTATTAAATTAAATAGTGTGTGTGAATTTGCTATTTGTCTAGATATATCAGTTGGGTCTAAACGTGTAACTATCATAGTTATAGGTTTATTTAAAATAAACATAAATAATAAAGTTCCTATTACGTTAAAACACAAGTGCATTAAAGCAGCTCTTTTAGCATTTTTATTTGTTCCTATACTTGATAATAAAGATGTAGTACAACTACCTATATTATCTCCATATAAAATAGGTAATGCTCCATGTAATGGCATAAGACCTTGTGAAGCTAATGCTATTAGTATACCCATCGATGCACTAGAACTTTGTAAGCAAGTAGTCATTAAAAATCCAGCAATTAATGCTAATATTGGTTGATTTGCAATACTTGCTAATATACTTCTTACAAAAGGGTATTCTGATAATGGGGCTACTGCATCTTTCATAAATCTCATACCTATAAATAATATTGCAAAACCTATTAGTATTTCAGATATATTTTTAAGAGTAGGTTTAGATTTTAACCCGATCATGTATAAAACTATACCTATTCCAAGAGCTATTGATGATAATATACTAACATCAAAGGATACTAATTGAGCAGTAACTGTTGTTCCTATGTTTGCTCCCATTATAATCCCAATTGCTTGATACAATGTCATTATTCCTGCATTAACAAATCCAACTACCATAACAGTAGTTGCACCACTACTTTGTATAATACCTGTAACAAC
>NZ_CATXCO010000259.1:0-2978 GCF_958366745.1 uncultured Romboutsia sp. | reverse complement strand
TCAGCCTTTATTTCATCTGCATAAATTTGAAGAACAAATTTAAAGTCAAAAACTTTAAAAGTAAGAGGTTTATCTTTATTGGAAAACTTCTTTATATACTTTTTACAAAATACTTCAAATACTCTATATATACCAAGACCTAATAAAAGAAAAAAGCTAAGATAAGTTGCAACATTAATAGGCATAAAATTATTCAATAAATCTCCTAAAAACAGAGCAATACCTAGAAATGAGGAACAAACTAAGTTTATTATAATTGAAGAATAAAAAGGTATTTTTATTTTATCTGTACCATAAGCAATACTTGCTACAAAAGTATCTAAGCATAAAGAGAAAACCAATAACAACGATTGTAACATGAAGTCACCCCCTATATTGTAGTGCTAGTATTATATTATTCTAGAAAATAAATTTGTGTACATAAAGATATAAAAAGAATATTGACTTTTATTAATACATAAATATATAGAAAGAATATTGATTTTTACTAATACATAAATATATATGAAGTATAAGCCGATAAAGATTTTAATAATACAAGGGAGGATATTATGAAACAAATAATCGTAGAAAAAAATATACCTGTAAATAATAATGAGCTGGCAGATAAAAATAGAAAGCTATTAGATGAGAAACAAATATTTACTATAAATTTATTAGGATCTCCTGGTTCTGGAAAGACATGTTTACTTGAAAAATTAATAGAAAATATTAAAACAAATTATAATATGGCAGTTATTCAAGGTGATTTATACACTGCAAAAGATGCAATGAGAATAGAAAAGCATAATATAGATGTAATCCAACTTAATACAGGTGGACTGTGTTACTTAGATGCTGGTATGATTTCAACTTCTCTTGATAACTTAGATATAAATAAGTTAGACTTTTTAGCTATAGAAAACATAGGAAATCTAGCATTTCCAGAAGAATATGATTTAAGTGAAGATATGAAAATAGTAGTTATGAGCACAACTGAAGGAAATGATAAGCCTTTTAAATATCCATTAATGTTTAAAAGCGCATCTGTAGTTATATTAAACAAATTAGATATTATAGACCATACTAATTTTGACATAAATGAATTCTATAGAGATATACGTATGTTAAATAAAAATATTAAAGTATTTGAAGTATCTTGTAAAGATAATAGAGGAATAGAAGAATTAAGTGACTTTTTAAAAAGTAAAATAAGAGAGAAAAAAATAATGAATTCATAATAAAAAGCCTTGTAAACTACAAGGCTTTTTATTATGAGATTATTTCTTAATAATTATAAGATATTAATGATAAATAAATTTAAATGATATAAATCGATTAATTTATGATTTTACAAGCAGTTTTTTACCTATAAGGAAATTATATCATGAAAAAATTATGGATAACACATGAATATGAGTAATATCAATAACTTTATAAAAGTAAAAAATGATATTTTTGAGCAACGGATGTATCCGTAGCGTGAGCAAGGATATATCGTTGGCGAAATGAAGTGTTTCGCCGACACGTCGCTCAAGCGAAGCGAATTTTTTACTTTAAATTATTAATGATTTTTAATAAAATTTAGTATATAATATAAAAAACAAAATGTAAAAATATGCAATTATTTTTATAAAATTGTAAAAGGAGGATATTATATGGAAAATAGTATAGTAAATCAAAAAACAAAATCCTCTAATATAGAAGCTTTTATATTTTTAGGAATTTTACTTTTTGGATTTTCTTATGTGGCAAATATTATGGGCGCTGGTATAATGTTTAAAGTTATAATGAATACTGCTCATGACTTACTTTTAAATACGGTATTTTTAATAATGGCAATGGCAGTACTTGCAGGTTCGCTTAGTGCATTACTTTCAGAATTTGGAGTCATATCACTTTTAAACAAAGTATTTGCTATTTTTATGAAGCCATTATATGGATTACCAGGTGCAAGTATTGCTGGTGCAATAACTACTTACTTATCTGATAATCCAGCAATAATTTCATTTAGTAAAGATAAGTCTTTTACTAAATACTTTAAGAAATATCAAATTCCTGCCTTATGTAATATAGGTACATCTTTTGGTATGGGACTTATCGTAACAACATTTATGATATCTCAAGGTGAAGAATATGTATTACCTGCTTTAATAGGAAATGTAGGAGCTATAATAGGTAGTATAGTAAGTGTTAGAATAATGCTACATTTCACTAAAAAGTTTTATAAAGATGATAAATGTGATGATAAATCTGATTTAAAATCAAGTACAGCTAAAGAAGCTAGAGTAATAAGGGATGGTAGTGTATTCCAAAGAGCATTAGATGCTATACTTGAAGGTGGTAAAAGTGGAGTTGAACTTGGACTTGCTATAATACCTGGAGTATTAGTTGTATGTACATTGGTTATGCTTTTAACATTTGGACCAAGTACTGATCCAACTACAGGAGCAGATATTTATACAGGAGCTGCATATGAAGGAATTGGATTACTTCCTATACTTGGAGAAAAACTTAGCTTTATACTAGAACCATTGTTTGGATTTAAATCAGCTGAAGCTATAGCATTTCCAATAACATCTTTAGGTGCAGTAGGAGCTGCAATGAGTTTAGTTCCTCAGTTTATAACAGATGGTATAATAACACCTAATGATATAGCAGTATTTACAGCTATGGGAATGTGTTGGAGTGGATATTTAAGCACTCATGTAGGTATGATGGATGCATTAAATGCAAGAGAACTTACAAGTAAAGCTATATTATCTCATACTATAGGTGGTATTTGTGCAGGTGTGTCTGCGCACTTTATATTTATGATTATTTCATAAACTATATAAATGGACTTAAGTTATAAACTTAAGTCCATTTTATTTTTTACGCTTAATGATATTATAATACTTTAAAAATTGTGTATAACTTCTTAATGTAAGTAATATCAATAAATTAGTTTTGAGCGTAAAAAAGATTTTGAAATGCTTCGCCCACGCAGTGGCTCAAGC
>NZ_CATXCO010000258.1:0-2982 GCF_958366745.1 uncultured Romboutsia sp. | reverse complement strand
TTAAAATCTTTATCATTTACTAATACATTAAATAACTCATCATTATTATATTTGAAGAATTTATCTAAGCAATAACTTAATTCATCTTCTAATTTATCGTACTCGTTATACATATCAAGTGGAGTAGAGTACATTATCATCTCTTCTCTGACTTTATCTAAATCAACAAAGTCTTGAGCAAAAGAAATATCTAATTCATTTTTTAAAAGCATATCTTTAATAACTGAAACTAATTCAGATTTATTAGAAAATGCTATAGTCAATTTATTAGTATTGTAAAAATCAATTATATTTTTATTTATATCTTCATAAATATTTTCTAAATTATTATCAATAAACTCGTGGAACTTTTCTTTATTAAAAGATTCATAAACATCTTTTATGATTAGATTATTTATATGCGCCTCCCAAAGAATAGTAGCAAATTTAGAATCACTTCCAGATGCAAGCTTATTACCTAAATTATCATAAATCTTTGGATAATAATTGTTTTTATGTTTTGATACATCGCATCTAAAGAGGTATCCTTCTTTCTCTTTAGGTAATGAATCTTTTATAAATTCTTCTATTTCACTTCCTAGATATACTTCAAAAGATTTAAATTGATTTTTATATGATTCTATATTTTTTGAATCTATATTTGAAATGTTATTTTCACAAGCTAAATCAAATATCTTTCTTTTATATATTTTGTTTAATATATTATCAATTTCTAAATTATAATTAAATTTCATGTAAAACCTCCTAAGTTAAAAAGCTGATTAACAAGTTATATAAGATTAAATTAATAAACTAAAAAAGTCTATAAATAATATTATCAAAGTGAATTATATGATTTAAATTAAAAATAATATATCATATTTAAAATTCTTACAAAATACTTATACCCAAATTATATATGTTTAAAAATTAAATAAAAAATAAATAAAATTTTAAATTAAGCTTATTGTACTAGTTATTTTACTAAGTATATTAAATTACTATATAAAGCTTTTTAACTATAAAAATATATCTTGCTAGAAGCTAATATTTTCAATGATTATATTTAATTAATACAACAAGTTAAAATTATAAAAAATAAGTATAAAAATAAAAATAGCTAAAAAATTCAGTAAAAAAATTAGAAAAATTTTACCAAATAAGTTGGCAAACGTTTCTCGTGGTGCTATAATTAAATTGTAAAAGGGAAAAATAAGAAAAGCGGAGGAGATATATGAACAAATTAACGTTTAGAGAGAAGTACTCTTATGGAATAGGTGCTTTAGGAAAAGATTTAGCATATGCAATAGTGTCAACATACTTAATGGTTTATTTTACAGATGCAGTTGGATTAAATCCAGCATTTGTAGGGACATTATTTTTAGTTGCAAGACTTTGGGATGCAGTAAATGACCCAGCTATGGGTATGATAGTTGACAATACTAGAAGTAAATTTGGGAAATTTAGACCATGGATATTTATTGGAACAGTATTAAATGCAGTTGTTATAGTATTCTTATTTAGAAAACCAGATTTAGAAGGTTTACCACTATATGCATATTTCTCAATTATGTATATATTATGGGGGATGACATATACAATAATGGATATACCATATTGGTCAATGATACCAGCATTAACTAGTAGCAAAGAAGAAAGAGAGCAAGTAGCAGTAATACCAAGAATATTTGCAAGTACAGCTTGGCTTATAATGGGAACATTTGGACTTTCAATAGTTAAAAAGCTTGGTAACGGAAATGTAGTAAAAGGTTACTCATCATTTGCTGTAGTTATAGCAGTAACGTTTATTATAAGTGCAATAATAACTTGTTTAAATGTTAAAGAAAGAGTTGAAACACCTAAAAATGCTGAGAAAGTATCATTTAAACAAACTTTAAATATAATAAGAAAAAATGATCAATTATTAGTATTTATTGGAATAGTTTTAGGTATGAACTTAATTATGCAAATATCTGGTAGTATGGCTATATATTACTTTACATATGTTGTAGGTAAGGAAAGCCTATTCTCAGTATATCAAGCATTTGCTGGTATAGCAGAAATATCAGGTCTTGTATTATTACCTATATTGACTAAGAAAATTGGTAGGGAAGATGTATTTAAATTCGGAAGTATATTACCAATAGCAGGATTTTTATTATTATTTGTAGCTGGAATAGTTGCACCTCAAAATGCTTTATTTATAGGGATGGCAGGAGCAATATTAAAATTAGGAAGTGGATTCTTATTAGGTTCTACAACTATAATGCTTGCGGATGTTGTTGATTATGGAGAATTTAAATTAGGAACTAGAAATGAAAGTATAGTATTCTCAGTGCAAACATTATTAGTTAAAGGTGCATCTGCAGTAGCTGGATGGTTAGTAGGTGTTGGTTTATCTTTAGTAGGATATGTAGCAGGAGAAGTTCAAAGTGCAACAACTATACTTGGAATGAGAGTAATAATGATATGGATACCTATAGTTTGTGCAATAGTAATGTATACTATATACAAATCTAAGTACAAAATAAATGGTAAATTCCATGATGATATGTTAGTAGAATTAGAAAAAAGAAAAAAAGCTAATGATGCTATATAGATAAAAATAAGCTGTCTCAAATAAAATTTAGTAGTTTTTCTATTGAATAAATTAGTTTGAGATGGCTTTTTAATTATAAAAATAATTAAACTATAAATATAAAATTAGTAAAATTTTAGTAAAAAATAAGTAAAAAATACTTACAAAGAAAACGATATTTGTTATTATATATTTAAGAAGAAATTTAAACTATTGGGAGGAATACAAATGTATTTAGGAGTAGATTACTATCCAGAACATTGGGATAAAAGTATGATAGATGAAGATCTAGATAATATATTAGAACTTAACTGCAATGTTATAAGAATTGGGGAATTTGCATGGCATATGATGGAAAGTACTGAAGGAAACTTTGACTTTTCATATTTTGATAGAGTAATAGAAAAAGCCAAACAAAAAGGGCT
>NZ_CATXCO010000257.1:0-3019 GCF_958366745.1 uncultured Romboutsia sp. | reverse complement strand
TTCAGTATCACTTTTATATACGTTATTTAAACCTATATTCCCAATCACTTTATTATTAGACTTATCTACAACTGCAAAATGACCTATTTTTCCTTGTTTATAATTATCTATAAAAAATGATTTTATAAATCTTCTTGTATCTGATACCGTCTTATGAGAACTCATAGGTAAATATTCTACTACTTTTGATTGTTTGTAGTACTCAAACATGTCCTCTGCATCATTTAATCTAGCTGGCCTTAACAAGTAATTTTTTGTTTCTATTATTGGCATTTGAGGATAAGTATCATCAACCATAGTATTCTCCCCTCACATACTGATTAATAAATTATATGATTAATCTATACTTATTGTTAACATAAAAATGTATAAATTATGATTAATTATTTATTTTGTAAATTATTATCAAAAAAAGAAGCTAAAAAAGCTTCTTTTTATAACATTTCATCTATAACTCGTTGTAACATTTTTAAATAACTTGCCTTTTGTATATCTTTTGTATTTACTAAATCAACTTTACCTACTAAAGTTTTTCCTTGATAAATTTCTACATATCCTAAATTTGTACCTTTTTTAATAGGTATTGTTGGATTTTCATTTACTTTTATCTTTCTAGTAAAATCTTTATTTCCACCTTTTTTAATAAGTACGCTTAAGTCTTCTTTTGCTACTAAATTTATCTTTTGCTCATCTGCCTTATCTAATGTAAGTGTAGCTATATTATCATTTTTAGAGCATAATTTTACACTTTCATAATTTGCAAATCCAAAGTTTAAAAGACTAGTTGCATCTTTAAATCTTTCAGGTGATGTCTCTGCGCCTAAAGTTACTGCAACTAAATGAGTGTCTCCTCTTTTAGCTGAAGCTGATAAACAGTATTTAGCTTGTTGAGTAAATCCTGTTTTAACTCCTGTAGCTCCTTGATAATGCTTTATTAATTTATTTGTATTAGCAAGTCCTACTGTAATTTGCTTCTTACCAACTACAACTTGATCCATCCAAGTTGTTAAGTATTTACTTATAACATCATGTTTTAATAGCTCTCTAGACATTATAGCTATATCATGAGCTGATGTATAATGATTATCTACAGGAAGTCCATTAGTATTTACAAAATTAGTATCCTTCATGTTTAACTCTTTAGCTTTAGCGTTCATCATATCTACGAAACTCTCTACACTTCCACCTATATACTCTGCCATAGCAACACAACCATCATTAGCAGATGCTACTGCTATACCCTTTAATAAAGTATCTACTTTTTGAACTTCGCCTGCTTCTAGAAATATTTGACTTCCTCCCATACTTGCTGCATTATCACTTATTTGTACACTATCATCTAATGTTATTTTTCCAGAATCTAGTGCCTCACATATAAGTAACATTGTCATTACTTTAGTTACACTTGCAGGAGGTAATTTATCATGGGCATTTTTTTCGTAAAGTATTTGTCCACTTCCTACGTCCATTAATATAGCTGATTTAGAAGATACACTAAGTGGAGCATTATCTTCATTTGCAAAAGATAAATTCATAGGCATGATTGCAATTAGTATAGCCATTATAAGACTAGCTAGTTTTTTCATTAATGTCACCTCTTAATATTTATTTAAATTTATTTT
The DNA here is from genome assembly GCF_958366745.1 of uncultured Romboutsia sp. NCBI lineage: Bacteria > Bacillati > Bacillota > Clostridia > Peptostreptococcales > Peptostreptococcaceae > Romboutsia > uncultured Romboutsia sp. Next base: position 1,397 of record NZ_CATXCO010000257.1, on the reverse strand, counting down.
CTCACTATTTATTGTTTTTATTCTAAATGACCAGTCTTAGAAAAACTAGTTCTTTCTTTACTTCTTTTTACTCTTAATTTAGAATTTTCTTTATTATAACCAAGTTCTATTAAATCGAAGACATCTTCAGGATACATTTCATATTCTGCAGCAATTTCCATTTTAACTTGTTTTAAAGCTTTTTTTGCGTTGCTATCCATTTTAATCCTCCTCTATTTTCATATTATAAATATATATTTTACCAACATCGTATAATTATAATTGTTATTTTCTGTATATTTATTTCTTAAATTAATATTTAAATCTATAATATATTAATTAAATATAATTCCTTTTTAATATAACTTAATATTTTATATCCATTACTAAGAATAATCTAGTCAATATATAATATAATTGTTAGTATATTTAATATTATAATTAAGAGGTGTTGTATGAATTTTTATGAGAATTTAGAAGATGCTATGAAAAATTTAACTACTAGAGGTGCATTTTTAACTGTTAAGAACAATCAAGGGGTAAATACTATGACGATATCATGGGGATATATTGGCTTTAGTTGGAATAAACCTTACTTTGTAGCTATGGTCAGACCTCAAAGATACACATATGAATTTCTAAAGACTGCTAAAGATTATACTATAAGTATTCCTTATAGTGATGGTATGAAAAAAGCTCTTACTATATGTGGCACTAAATCTGGTAAAGATATTGATAAGGCAAAGGAAGCTAATATAAAGTTTTTAAATTCTAAAACTGTATCATCACCTATAGTAGATAATTGTAATATGTACTATGAATGTAAAATTACTTATGTTGATAGAATAAAAAAAGATAAATTTCCAGATGAATTAAAGAAAAACTACCCAATAGATGACTATCACTTCTTATATTATGGCGAGATAGTAGACTGTTATAACTAAAAAACTGAGTTAAGCTTAAAATTTTAAGCTTAACTCAGTTTTTATTAATATATATTCACTTCTTGTTCTATATTTATAATTTCTGCATCTGTAATTTCTTCGATATAGTTAATTATATTCTCAATTGTAGAATCACAAACCTTAGCATCTAAAGCTATACCTGCAATACCTATAGTTATCAAGTTATGTATATCTTGATTTTCTATTTCACCTACAGATATATTGAACTTATTTTGAAGTTTAGCAATTATACTTTTAACTACCATCCTCTTTTCCTTAAGAGAATGTGCCCAATCAGCTTTAAGGCTGACTTTCATTACTATAACTCTCATAATATATACCTCTTTTGTCTATTATTTTATATTAATTATATTATGCCTATTATAAACCTTAACTATTTATAATCATTTTCTACTGCCTGCGATAATATTTGATTTATATGAGCCATCATAGATGTAAATTGTTGTTCACTAT
>NZ_CATXCO010000256.1:0-3036 GCF_958366745.1 uncultured Romboutsia sp. | reverse complement strand
TATAGTATAGAAGAAAGTGATAATACATATATGGAATTAAAAGAACTAATAGAAGACTTTAAAAATACCTATAAAGAAGATAATTATCAAGATGAAAAACTAAGACAAGAGTTTATAGATAAATTTCCACTAGAAAAATTACCAACATTAGAGCTAGAAAGATATGCATTAGGTGGAAAAGAAAAAGATAACCTATGTTGGTGGCTAGAATTTAATACAGTACCATTAGGAAGTATAAAAGGTGGAAATGCATTAAAGTTTAAAATCTACTACTCAAAGAAAGATAACAAGTGGATATATCCATCTCAATTTTCAAATGTAGAAGATGCATGGTCACAGATGAGAAAAGATATTTGTGAGTTTATTGAAAACTTTAAAAATGGACATTACGACTTACTAAACAACTATAGTTTAATATCATCAATGAATATGTTCAAAACAAAACTTCTATATATGTATTTCCCTAAAAAATTACTTCCTGTATATAGCTTAGATCATATACAAAAGTTTTTATCATACTTTGGATGTTCTGATGAAGAAATACAAACTTTAAATATAGTTGAAGCTAATATGAAGTTAAAAGAAATTCAAAATAGTAGTATTGAGTTTTGTTTATGGGATGGATTAAAATTCATGAGATTTTTATATTCATCACCTATATTAAATAAAGAAGATAATTTAGATAAGGATAATTTTATTGAAGAATCTGAAGAAATAATACCAGTAGACATTATAAATAAAGTTGAAAACTACATAAAAAAGCAAGGTTATAACTACACATATAACCAACTATCAAACCTGTACCTATCACTAAAAACAAAACCATTTACAATACTAGCAGGAATAAGTGGAACAGGAAAATCAAAAATAATAAGACTACTTGCAGATAGTATAAACGCAGACTATACTCTAATCAGTGTAAGGCCTGATTGGAACGATTCAACTGATTTAATAGGCTATAAAAACCTAGACGATAAATTTATAAAAGGTCAACTAACAAAAACAATACTAAAAGCACAACAAAACAAAAATAAACCACACTTAATATGTCTAGATGAAATGAACCTAGCAAGAGTAGAATACTACCTAAGTGACTATCTAAGCATAATAGAAAGTCGTAAAAAAGTAGGACAAGATATAATAACTGACAACATAGTAGAATACCAAGAAAACAATGAAACAATAAAACTACATATACCAGATAACCTATATCTAATAGGAACAGTAAACATGGATGATACAACATTCCAATTTAGTAGAAAAGTATTAGATAGAGCAAATACAATAGAGTTTTCAGATGTAGACTTAGACAACCTATTCTTTGAGAATAACGAAGAAGTAGAAAGTTTAAATGTATCTAATGACTTTTTAAAAACAACATACTTAAAAACTATGGATATAGAACCAGAGTATAGAGAATATGCAAAAGAAGTAAATAAAAAAATAATAGAAATAAATGAAATACTTAAAAAGTCACAAAAGCAATTTGCCTACAGAGTAAGAGATGAAATATTATTTTACATGATAGAAAATAAGAAAGCTGACTTATTAGATGAAGACACTGCATTTGACTATCAAATAATGCAAAAAATACTTCCTGCTATAAATGGAAGTGAGCAAAGTGTATATCAAGTTTTAATAGACTTACTTAACTTTATATTTGAAACTAATGATATAGAAACTGTAGAAGAAGCAGAAAATCACTTAGAAACTACAACTGTAAAATATGAAAACAGTGCAAAGAAAATTATATATATGATAAAAGGGTATCAAAATGATGGGTATGTTAGTTACTGGTACTAGTAGTGATATATTAAAATTGTCTACAGATGATTTTACATTATACATATCTGGAAGCAGTGAAAATAAGAAATTTAAAGCTACCAATAATAATAAAAATATAATGGCACATTTGGGAGTAGATACAACTTATAACTACACTACAGAAACTATAAATAGCTTTAAAGAATTAGAAATAAACAACACTAATACTATGTATCCAAGCTTTTTTGAAGATGGAATCTATAATTTGTATTTAGAAAATAACACTAATGACAAATTTGAAATTTACCATGACCATAAAGAAATAAGAGATAACATAATAACTAGAGGTAGAAATACCTTTGGATCTTTTAAGTTTAATGGAGATATAGGTTATTCTACTTTTAAAATTATTAAAAATAATAGTAAAGTATTAGATTTAACAATACAAGTCTTTCCATCTAAGCTTGATTATATGGATGACTATAATGAAATCTTAAAGGATATAAATGAAGAGATAACTTCATTAGTATTTGATTTTCTAAATAAGACTTTTTCAAGTGTAAATATATGTGATAATAAGAGTCAAACTGGACTTGAATTTATAGTTATCTTAAATAATATTTATGAAAAGCTAGAAAGAGCTATAAAAAGAATAGAAAGATTTCCAAAGCATAGTGTTGTTACAGAGTACAACTTAAAAAATAAACATAAGTCTAAAGTTATATCTACAAAGGAAACTATAAAGCATTTAAGAAAAAATAATAATTCAAACAATGTTGTTGAAGTAAGAAAAAATACAACATTAGATATACTTGAAAATCAATATGTAAAATTTATTATAAAAAGAATCTTAGACAAAATAAAAAATGTTAAGTCTAATGTGAAAATTCAACAAGGTGAAAATAATAAGTATTACATTCAATTAGAAGTATACGAAAAAAGACTTACACATCATCTTAATACATTCTTTAGAAATATTAGTGATATAAACAATAATAAATCTATATCCTTAGTATTTAAAATGGCTAGTGGATATAAGGAATGTTACTACTACTATAATCTATTATCAAAAGCCTTAGATATAAGTAGTGGACTTTATGATATTAGTAATAAAAAGCTTTGGAATTTATATGAAATATGGTGCTACATAAAAATACATAGCATTATAAAAGAATTAGGTTATGAAGCTAAGGAAAATTCGATAATACAATCAACTTCTAATGGATTAACATTATCTCTTATGCAAAATAAAGAAGCTAAATGTATTTATGA
>NZ_CATXCO010000255.1:0-3037 GCF_958366745.1 uncultured Romboutsia sp. | reverse complement strand
ATTAATTTAATCATCAAATATAATCCTCCTTAGTTATTTATATAAATTAAGAAGTTATATTGATACCATATTTTTAATAGAAATTTTATATATTAGCTTCATTATTTATACTTACTTCTTTTTTACTATTTAATGATTTAATTTCATATTCATCATCTAATGGCTTTATTTCTTTTTTATATACATATCTAAACCCTATATAACTTAAAAATACTGATGCCATCTCAGATATAGGAAATGCAAACCATACAAGATTTAAATTACCAGTTTTTGATAGTAAATATGCACTTGGCAACAATACTACTAATTGTCTAAAAGCTGATACCATTAAGCTTAACACTCCATTTCCTAACGATTGAAATACAGATCCTAGTATTACACAAAATCCTGCAAATATAAAGCTTAAGCTTATTGTTTTAAGCGCTGGTACACCTATAATTATTAATTCATTAGAAGCATTAAATAAATTTAATATTTGTTTTGGAAATATTTGTAGTACACATAGTCCTATTAGCATCATACCTACTGCATATACTATACTTATTTTTATAGTGCTGATTATTCTATCTTTGTTTCTTGCACCATAGTTATAAGAAACAATAGGAACCATACCATTATTTAATCCAAATACAGGCATAAATACAAAACTTTGAAGTTTAAAGTATATACCAAAAACTGCTGTTGCCGTAGATGTAAACACTATTATGATTTTATTCATTCCAAAAGTCATAACAGAACTTATTGAACCCATTATTATAGAAGGTATACCTACTGAATAAATCTTTTTTATGGTTTTTAAATCAGGTTTAAACCCCTTTATTTTAATTTTTATTTCATGATTTTTTGTAGCATTTAAATAAATTGCTAATATCATAGCTAGTATTTGACCAATTACTGTTGCTAAAGCTGCTCCTATTATACCCATTTTAGGAAATCCAAATAATCCAAAGATTAATATAGGATCTAATATTATATTTGATATTGCACCTAGTCCTTGTGTTAGCATTATATATAAGGTTTTTCCTGTTGACTGCATTAATCGTTCAAATACAAATTGGCCAAATAATCCAAATGAACAAACTGTGCATATTAGTAAATAATAATATCCTCCATCTATTATTTCTACTACATTAGTTTGACATTCAAAAAAGAATCTAACACCAAATATACCTATTAAGAGAAATAGTAAATAACTTATTATAGCTAAAAATATACCATTATTTGCTACTTTGTTTGCTTCATTAAAATTCTTTTCACCTAAAGACTTTGAAAGTAATGCATTTATACCTACACCAGTTCCAGAGCCAACTGCTATCATAAAATTTTGTAGTGGAAAGGCTAATGATACTGCTGTTAAAGCATTTTCACTTATTTGCGATACAAATATACTATCTACTACATTGTAAAGTGCTTGAACTAACATAGATATAATCATAGGTAATGACATTGTTATAAGTAATTTATTTATGGGCATTACCCCCATTTTATTTTCATTATAATTAGACGTTTCCATAGTAAATGCTCCTTTCTTTTTCTAATTTCTTTGTTGCATTTGCAACTATATGTTCATAAATAATAGGTACCATAAAACTAATTATAGATTATAATACCTATTACAATTAAAGATGATTTCTTATAATTGCTTTTATTTTAAATAGTCATCCTATAAATACCCCCTTAGGTAGCGAAACGCTACATAAGGGGGTATTATATAAAATCATAAGTATTTAATTTTTTATAAACCTAAAACTTTATTTTGTGTCTTTATAAAATCACTAAGCTCCTCTAGTGATGTAGTTATAAATTCATAAACTAAAAATTTTGGATTTATCATTTCTATTAAATTATTTATTTTATTATTTGTAAATGGTTTATGCTCATCTATATTTAATATATGATAAATTATCTCATTGTTTACTTCACTATAATCAATATCTTTATTTTTATACTTTTCTATTTGTTCTTTAACATATTTTCCAGAAAGTGATTTACTTAGATGTATTCCTTTTATATAATCTTTCATATCACCTAGATTACTTATAGTTTCTACTAAATAGTCTATTCCCTCTTCTTCATTATTTATATCTAAGTTTGTATTAAGCAAATGTCCTGTATCTAACATAATACCTTTATTCTTATATTCTATATTTTCAATAAAGTATCTCACTAACTCTGGATCTGTCATTTTTAGACCTGGCCACCATAAATTTTCAAATAGTATAGTTATATTATTATCTAAACCTTTAAATATTTCATTTACTATCTCAATAGTTGCATCTACTACTTCTTTATCTGTATATGTAAACTCATAGTTAAAACAGTCTTTTGTTCTTACATTTGATACATGAAATACTGCATATTCAGCATTTAATTTTTCTGCTATTTTTATTTCTTCTCTGTATTTATCTATTATTACTTTTTTATCAAGATTTCCGTAGTAATTTATTATATCTTCTTTACTGCTAAATTCCTCAAATAACCCCTCTTCATCTTCATTCCAAAAATCTAACCATACAGGATAATGCATTAAATGTGCTCCTATTATTTTATCCTTTGGTATTAATTCTTCGTTGTATAATTGTAAACCAAATAACTCTATTGCATTTATATTATTATCTTCTAAGAATTTGTTTACATTTTTATAGTTATTATTGTATCTGTCCATATCATATTGATATGTAGATAAATTTATAGCTTTTATCATTTAAAATTTCTCCTACCCATTTATTTTTAATTTGCTAGACCTTGTAGCTTAACTTATATCAATACTGTATAGTATTTACCATATTATTTAAATCACATAATATTTAATTTCGATTTTTAATTTAATTAAATTTAATATATAATCCATTTATATAATTATACTAAATTTTATAGTATCTAGGCATAAAAAAGAGAATCAAAATATCTGATTCTCTTTATACTATCCTAAGTACTCTAATACTTCGCCTACATTTTTATCAGTTTTAACTTTATCATATACTTTTTCTATCATGCCATTTTCATCTATTATATAAGTAGTTCTAACTACTCCCAT
>NZ_CATXCO010000254.1:0-3048 GCF_958366745.1 uncultured Romboutsia sp. | reverse complement strand
CATGAAATACTGGTGGTTGTATTATAACCTTATCTCCTTTTTCTAAAAAAGTATGCATTAGGTTTGCAAGCATTGGCAAAACTCCTAAAGCATGAGACATAAGAGATGTATCTACTTCCCAGTTATTTTTTTCAAGCTGCCATTTTTTTATAGCTTCAAAATATTCAATAGGTCTAGAAGTATATCCATATATACCTTGCATTGCTCTTTCTTGAAGGGCATTTATTATAGGGTCTGCAGCTTTAAAGTCCATATCAGCTATCCATAATGGTATTAAATCATCTCTACCGAATTTTTCTTTAGTTTCATCATATTTAACTGCATAATTATTTGAACGATCTATTATTTCATCAAAATTATATTTCATTTTAATAACCTCCAAAGTTTAAATTAATATTTTATATATCATCTAAAAAATTAGTTGTTTGTTTTACTTCTATATCTATATAGTAGCACGCAATATATGAATATAAAATATGAAAAAATGCTATTAATATTGCAAAAAGTGCCATTAGGATAACTGAATATAAATTAATTATTTTTAATAAATAAAGAGAACATATTATGTAAAGTAGAATATTTATGCTTAAAATAGCTTTACTTGATAGAAGATATTTAATTATATAAAATTGGATAATATATAAAACTTGTGTATAATAATTAAATAATAAAATATTTAAAATAACCAATTTTATAATAAGGAGATGAGACTTTGATAAATAAATTAAATGAATTGGATCTAGATATAAAAAGATGTGAAATTGTACTTAAAGAAAATAATTATTTAGATATTGTAATAGCAATAGAAGAGATTCACGATAAGTATAAAAATACTATAGATTCTATATCTAACATAAGTAGGGATGTAGTTTGGAACTACAGCAAAAAAGATATAGAAAATATACAAAATTATTTAAAGGACTATAAAGATGAACTAATTTTAAAGGAAAAACAAAAGAATATATATGATAAATTTATAGATTTAAAAGAATACATAGAAGATAAAGATATTTTAGAAAAACAGAAATTAGTAGAAGCTATTAATCTTATAGAAAATATAAATAATGATGATTTAAATTTAGATGAAAAATGGGATAAATTAAAAGTGTATTTAGAATTAATAAAAAATCAAGGAAGAGAGATAGGTACACAATTATTAGAGATAATAGTACTTATGGCTAAATAGGTAACGGACATGATTTATTATTTAATATTTATAAATATAGTGGGATTACTATCAATGTATTTGGATAAATACTTTGCTAAAAATAATATGTATAGAATTTCTGAAAAAAATCTTTTTTTTATAGCAATTATAGGTGGATCCATAGGAAGTATTATAGGGATGTATCAATTTAGACATAAGACTAAGCATAGACAATTTACTACAGGTTTGCCTTTTATCATATTTATTCAAATAATGATATTAATTTACTATACATAGGAAGAATTAAAATAAATATATATAAATGGATTAGACATTAATATTGATTTATTTATTTTGAATAGTCTAAAGAAATTATATATTAAATAAATAAGTAAAAACATAGCGAAAAAAATGAAAAGTTGGTATAATAACTTTTAATTGGAGGGATTATACAATATGAAAAAATCAACAAATAATATTATAATAGAATTTTTAGGACTAATAATAGGTTGTATGTTTATGGGTGTTGGACTTAATATGTTCTTTAAGCCATATACTATAGCACCAGGTGGATTAAGTGGATTATCACTTGTAATAAGTAAGTTCACAGGGCTATCTGTATCAACTATAATGCTTCTTATAGGTATTCCTCTTTTAGTATTTTCTATAAAAATACTAGGTAAAAAAGATGCAATAAAGACATTTATAGGTATGGTAATATTGTCAGGAATATTAGAAATTACAGCACCATTAGCAACAATATCAGTTACACAAGATGTATTATTATCAGCAATATCAGGTGCAATATTACTAGGAATAGGTTTAGGTATTGTATTTAGTGTAGATGGTTCGACAGGAGGAACAGACCTTATAGCACTAATGGTAAATAGAGTAATACCAAGTTTACCAGTATCTAAATGCTTAACTATTATAGATGGTATGGTTGTTTTATCAGCTGGTATAGCTAATGGAAATATAGAAACAGGATTATATTCTGCTATAGCACTTTATATAATAGTTAAAGTAATAGATGCTATTATATCTGGGTTTGATTATTCAAAGGCATTTATGATTATAACTGAAGATAGAGATGAACTAAAAGAAGCTATAGTTAATGATATAAAAAGAGGAGTTACTATCCTTGATGGTAAAGGTGGATACACTAATAATGATAAGAGTATTTTATTAGTTGTCGTAAATAATAAAAAGCAAGAGGTTAGTTTAAAGAAACTTATAAAAAAAGTTGATCCTAGTGCATTTATAATAGTAAGTGATGTTCACGAAGTATTAGGTGAAGGATTTAAATCAATAGCAGCTTAAATAAGAAGGATGTATACCTTCTTTTATGATAATAGAAAGGACATTTTTTAATGAATCACAATAAAAAGAATATAATCTCAGCGTTAGTATTTTCTATGCTTTCAATAATAGCTTACTTAATAACTTATAATAATAAAGTATTATTCTTCTTAGTTTTTGTATGTGAAAGGTTATATTCATTTGGAGCAAAAGAAGAACTTGAAAAAAGTTTAGATGATTTAGAATTAGAAGATGGAAAAAAAGCAAGAAATACATTAGGAGTTATTATAGCTCTAATCTTAGGAACTATTGGAATATCAATATATTCTATATTTAAATATCCACAGATATTAATTATTTTAATATTAGGAGAGATATTAGATTATTCAATTTATAAATCTTATAAAAAATATAAAAAGAAGAAAGACTAACCAAATTAAAATGTACCCTATAATGTAGACAACTAATAAAAAGGTCTGCCATATAGGGTATTTTTAAAAATTCATTTGCTATATGAGCTATTTTTATAAACTTTTAAGTGTTGTACTTATAGTAGTCGAACTTAAAAAAGTTCGTAAATAGATTCTTCAAGACTCTTGTTA
>NZ_CATXCO010000253.1:0-3058 GCF_958366745.1 uncultured Romboutsia sp. | reverse complement strand
AGTTATGATGATATAAAAGAAAAAGCAAACATAAATATAGACCTTAAATTACATAAAGCAAGTATAAGTGGTTAGTATTGAATTAATATAACAAGGGGAATATGAATAAATCATATATATATTACTAATACTAAATATAATTTAAGGTGGTGATAACTATGGATAGAGATAATAATTTAAATCAAATTGACGTAGATTTTGAAAAAATTAATGCTACTTTAGCTGACCCAAATTTTGCGAATTGGTACTATCATCAAGTTACAGATAATGTTGATGGTAATGAGGAATTTAATATAGAAAATTTCGTAAACATAATTAACAATTATAAATTAAATTAATTAAGTAAGAAATAAAATATGGAAAAAATAAAACTTCTAGGATATAGGTACTAAGTAAAATTAGCTAGTTATATTCTAGAAGTTTTTTATTTACTAGAATTTTATGATAAAGTAGTATTAATATATGTAGAAAAGTAAAAAAATATATTTTTAAGTAAGGATATATCGTTGGCTAAATGAAGTATTTATCCGACACGTCGCTCGAGCGAAACGAATTTTTATTTAAAATAAATAATTATATTGTATAATTTATATTAAATAAAGTGTTAAAAAAGGAGCAGAGTATGAAGATATTAGTAGTAGAAGATAATATAAAAATATTAAAGAGTATATGTGATGAACTTGATAATCATTTTGATACATATAAATGTAGCGATGGAGAAGATGCACTATACCAAATTAACCAAAATATATATGATTTAATAATATTAGATATAATGATTCCTGGAATCAATGGACTAGATATATTAAAAAGTATTAGAAAAAATATAGAAACACCAGTACTTATATTAACTGCAAAAGAAGAATTAGATGATAAAGTAAAGGCTTTTGAAATAGGTGCAAACGATTATTTAACAAAACCTTTTTATATGGAAGAGTTAGTGGCTAGGGTATATGCAATACTAAGAACTACTGGAAAGTTAAAAAATAAAAATGTATTACAATTTAAGGACTTACACGTAGATATAAATGAAAAAAGGGTATTTATAAATGATTGTGAAATAGAGCTTCAAAATAAGCAGTTTAATTTATTAGAATATTTCCTATTAAACAAAGGGTGTATATTATTAAAAGAACAAATTTATGATAGGATATGGGGTCTTGATTCAGATTCTACTATAGAAATAGTAGAAGTTTATGTTAGTAACTTAAGAAAAAAGTTAAGTAAATTTGGGTATGACAAATATATAAAAACTAAACGTAAGGTAGGATATATTTTTGATGATAAATAAAAAGGTATTTAATAAAACTAAATCCAGTCTTATAAAGATTAACATAGTAGTAGTGCTTAGTTTTTTAATCTTATTTTCTATATTTATATATACATATTTTAAAGGAGTTACATATAAGAGCATAGATAATAAACTAAATAATGAATTAGAATCTATAGCTATACAACTTACTAGGCAGTCTATGATTTATCCAGTTACAAAATATCCAAGTAATATGATTTATATATATAAAAGAGATAGAGTAATGTATTACACTCCTCAAAATGGTTATTTTAGTGATGTATTACCAAACCGGTATACTAATAAATTAAATGATATATTTACATTTAGTGAAAATGGATATACTTTTAGAGAATTAAACGTAGAAATAGATGAATATCAGATTCAAATAATTAGAAATATTGACTCTGAGATAAGTTCTCTTAGACAGCTTATATTTGTATTTATAATAGGTATATTAATATCACTTATTATAACTTATTATTTAGCAGTATATTTGACTAAAAAAGCATTAATACCTATAGAGACTGCTTGGAATAATCAAGCTAAATTTATACAAGATGCTTCTCATGAACTTAGAACACCAATATCAATAATTTCATCTAAATTAGAACGTATGTTAAAACATCCAAATAGTACTATAAGTGATGAGGTTGAAACTATAGCAGATGCTATGAGTGAGATAAGAAGGAGTAAAAAAATGATAAGCGATTTGTTATCCTTAACTAAAGAAGAAGCTATAACTAAGCTTAACATAACTGAAGTAAATATAAAAAATTTTATAAAAGATATATGTGTTGATTATGTTGATATAGCAGATATACAAGAAAAAAGATTTGAGATGAATTTTAATTTGAAAAATGAAACTATATTTACAGATGAAAATAAATTAAGACAACTTCTTCTTATATTTATAGATAATGCTTTTAAATATACCAAAGAAAATGATTTTATAGCTATAAATATAAATCAAAAAGACAATGTTTATACAGAGATTTTTATAATAGATAGTGGAGTAGGAATAAAACAAGAGGATATACCGTATATATTTGATAGATTTTTTAGAAGTGAAAATGTAAGAGATAAAGATATAGAGGGATCTGGAATTGGATTATCTATTGCTAAGATGATAGCTATAAATTTAGGTGCAGAGATATCTGTGAAATGTGAAAATAACAAAACAGAGTTTAAGATAATCATACAAAATAATAAGTGCGACAAAATAACATAAAGTAAAAAAATGCTAAAAAAGGGTGGTTTAATGATTGCAACTTGGGTATAATTTGAATATACTAATAATATTAAAATAAATACACATAATAAATAAAGTAATTAAATATTAGGAGGGAATATCCATGGCTAAAATAATAAATACATCTCAATTTAGAGGAAGCGTTGAAGAAAATCAAGGGGTAGTTGTAGTAGACTTCTTTGCAACTTGGTGTGGACCATGTAAAATGTTAGCACCTGTATTTGAACAAGCAGGGGAAGAAATGAAAAATGATGCAACATTCTTAAAAGTTGATATAGATCAAAGTTTAGAATTAGCACAACAATTTAGAATATCTACTGTACCTACAATGATGATATTTAAAGATGGTAAGCCGGTAGAAACATTAGTTGGATTTATGCCAAAGGAAAGAATAGTTCAAAAAGTTAAATCACATTTATAAAAATTAAGGTGGTATAAAAATGAGATATGACATAGCTATAGTGGGAAGTGGTCCTGCAGGGCTTTTCTGCGGATGGTATCTTGCGAAGGCCGGA
>NZ_CATXCO010000252.1:0-3258 GCF_958366745.1 uncultured Romboutsia sp. | reverse complement strand
ACCCTATAGAGTAGACCTTTTTATTAGCTGTCTACTCTATAGGGTACATTTTACTATTATATATCTCTTTTTCTACTTATTAATATATAAAAATTTATTTTTATTGCCTTACAATAAGTACTAGCCCTTTATGTATATATATAGTTTAGTAGACATACAATTAATTATCTAATCCTACATAACAAAATTATATAAATTAAAAGGAGGTACTATTATGGATAATCAAAAAGAGTTTAAGCCCTTTATACCCGCCAATAAAATAGTTCCTGAATTTACAGCTACATCTATAATATTAGGATGTTTGTTGGCAGTTATATTTGGTGCTGCTAATGCCTACTTAGGTCTTAGGGTTGGTGTGACAGTTAGTGCATCTATCCCTGCTGCAGTTATATCAATGGGGGTTTTAAGAGTCTTATTAAAAAGAGAATCTATACTTGAAAACAACTTAGTTCAGACTATAGGTTCAGCTGGCGAATCATTAGCTGCAGGTGCTATATTTACATTACCTGCAATGTTTATATGGATGAAAGATTGGGGAATTGGAAGTCCTAGTTTATTAAAAATTGCACTTATAGCTTTATGTGGTGGATTACTTGGAGTTTTATTTATGATACCTCTAAGAAAAGCACTTATAGTTAAAGAACATGGTGTACTTCCATATCCAGAAGGAACAGCTTGTGCTGAAGTTTTACTTGCTGGTGAAGAAGGTGGTTCTAAGGCTTCTGTAGTTTTTGCAGGTCTTGGAATAGCAGCAGTTTATAAATTTATAGCTGATGGTCTTAAATTATTTCCAAGTGAAATAGAGTGGGAAATACCAGGATATTCTAATGCTGCATTTGGTATAGATGTACTTCCTGCTCTTCTTGGTGTTGGTTATATATGTGGATATGAAATATCTGGATATATGTTTGCAGGTGCTATAGTTGGTTGGATTGCTTTAATACCATTATTTGCACTATTTGGAGCAGACACAATACTTTATCCTGGAACTGTTCCTATAAGTGAATTAGGCTTTTGGGGAATTTGGGATAGTTATATAAGATATATTGGTGCAGGTGCTGTTGCATGCGGCGGTATAATAAGTTTAATTAAATCTCTTCCTTTAATAGTTAATACTTTTGCTAAAGCAATGAAAGATTATTCTAATATGGATAGATCTAATTCTACATTAAGAACTGACCAAGATATGTCTATGAAAGTTGTTTTATTAGGTTCATTAGCTGTAGTTATTGCTATATGGTTAATACCTTCTATTCCTGTTAATTTTGTTGGTGCTCTTTTAATAGCTATATTTGGTTTCTTCTTTGCAACAGTATCTTCAAGACTTGTTGGTTTAGTTGGTAGTAGTAATAACCCAGTTTCTGGTATGGCTATAGCTACTTTATTAATAAGTACATTAGCTTTAAAATCAACTGGTATGGTTGGTCAAGATGGTATGATGGGTTCTATAGCAATAGGTTCTGTTATATGTATAATAGCTGCAATTGCAGGAGATACTTCTCAAGACTTAAAAACAGGTTATATTGTTGGTGCTACTCCTAGAAAGCAACAATTAGGAGAACTTATAGGAGTTTTAATATCTGCTTTAACTATCGGTGCAGTTTTATATCTTTTAAATGCTGCATGGGGATTTGGTTCAAAAGATATACCTGCTCCTCAAGCTACACTTATGAAATTAGTTGTTGAGGGTGTTATGGAAGGAAATCTTCCTTGGCCATTAATATTTGCTGGTGCTGGTATTGCTATAGCTGTTGAAATAATAGGTATACCTGTACTTCCATTTGCAGTTGGTCTATATCTTCCAATTCACTTAAGTGCTGGTATAATGTTTGGTGGAGTTATAAGATTATTCCTTGAAAATAGAAAAAATGTATCTAAAGAAGTTAAAAAAGAACAAATTGACAGAGGTGTTTTATATACTTCAGGTCTTATAGCAGGTGAAGGTTTAGTAGGTGTATTACTTGCAATATTCGCAGTTATAAAAATTGAAGAAAGCTCTCTAGCAGATATAATAAACTTATCTGATTTTGTTAACCTAGGTCAAATAGGTTCTGTAATATTCTTTGCATTATTAATACTTACTTTATTTAAGTTCACTATTTGGTATAAAGATAAGAATAAAGCTAGTTAATAAATAATATAGTTAATTAAGGGAGTTGTCTTAAAATGCACTCCCTTAATTTTATATATTGGAGGGTTTTATGAGTAAGAAAGTTAAAAATTATTTAGATTTTGTTCCTATAAAAAATAAAAATATAAAGTGGCTTGAAGATAGTTTTGGTATTATTACTTTAGAAATCACTCGAAATTGTTTATTTGATAAAATAGCTCAAAAAACTTTTAAAGTTCCTCCTAAAAGCTATATAAAGCTTGATAAACATGGCAGCTTTGTATGGAAGTGTATAGACGATAATAAATCAGTTTACGAGCTATCTAAAGATGTTAAAGGACATTTTGGGAATGATGCTGAACCTTTAATTGAAAGATTAGTTGAGTTTATCACAATACTTGAAAGTAATAAATTTGTAAAGTTTAAAAAAGGAGGCAAGTAAAATGTTAATCAATCTATTTTATATACTTTTATTTGCTATTGCTACTGTAATAATATACATATGGGGTATGAAAAAGGAACAAAGTAAGGAAAAGGAACTGTTAGATAATCTTTATAAAAAAAGTGAAAAAATTGTTATAAAGTCTTTTAAACAAAATAAGACTTTATCTAGAAAAGATATAGAAAATGAACTTACTAATGTTAAATCTTCTCTATTTTATAGTAAACATAAATTAGTTATTAAAAATCCTTCTCATTTAGCTAAGATAATCATATGTAATCTATTAAATAATGGTACTATTATAAAAACTACCAATGGTTATACTTTAAAATATAAATCTAAATAAATAAAATATAACAATTTCATTTTATACTTGATATACATATAAAATTAGTTTTCACAGATACTAACTTATATAAAACATTATAAAGGAGATTTATTATGAAAAAGAAAACTAATGATGACTTAATGTTTTTAAATAATCATGATGATCAATATCATGAAATATTAGATAATATAGAAGTTAATGAAAGTACTGATAGCGAAACCACAGATATATTAAATTTTAGAGTTATAAATAGTAAAAATGCATATCCTCAAAGAAATATTCCTAAAAATAAATAAAACTGCATATAAAAAGAGCCTCTTTATTTAAAATGGACCCTTTGTCAAGGACACTAGAAAAAAAGGGTTATTAAGAAGTTGC
>NZ_CATXCO010000251.1:0-3276 GCF_958366745.1 uncultured Romboutsia sp. | reverse complement strand
GCTCCTTATACAGAAATTAGTAATATAACTAAATGCTCAATAAAAGAAAATAAAATTTTAAATATACAAGTAAAAAAAGAGGAAAGTTCAATAAGTGAAAAAGCAGATTTAAAGACTGCTATGATAATACCATTAACAGATTCTCAAGGTGTAGTTGGTACATTGAAGATTTACTATGCAAAGAAATATGATATGAGTCATTCTAAAAAATCTTTAGCTATAGGTTTATCACAAATTATTTCAACACTTATGGAAATATCAAAAATAGAAAAGATAGAAAATGAAAGGAAAAAATCAGAGATAAAAGCTTTACAAAGACAAATTAATCCACATTTTTTATTTAATGCATTAAATACTATAACTTCATTTATTAGAATTAATCCAGATAAAGCAAGAAAGCTTATTATAAATTTATCTACTTATATGAGATACAATCTGGAAGTAAATGATAACTTAATAGATATAAATAAAGAATTAGAGCAAGTAAAAGCATATGTAGAAATAGAAAAAGCAAGGTTTGGAGATAAACTTACAGTTTTATATGATATAGATGAAAATATAGAAGCAAAGATTCCAAGTCTTACAATACAGCCACTTGTTGAAAATGCGATCATACATGGAATAAGAAAAAATGGTGGTTGTGGAACTGTAGTTATTGGAGTAAAGAAAGAAGATGGATATACCAGAGTATGGGTAGAAAATGATGGTATAGCTATAGATCTTGATGTGATAAAAAAGGTATATAGTGGAGAAATGCCAGATAATAAAATTGGACTTTATAACGTTCATTTAAGATTAAAATTAATATATGGACAAGGTTTAAATATATATAGATTAGACCCTGGAACTAAAATGGAATTTTATATATAGAGGAGATATTATGAAAGCAATTATAGTAGAGGATGAATTTCCAGCTAGAGAAGAATTAAAATATTTTATAAAAAATTTTAGTAAAATAGAGATATTAAATGAGTTTGACAATGGAGTAGAAGTATTAAAATTTATACAAGAAAATATAGTTGATGTAATATTTTTAGACATAAATATTCCTTTATTAGAGGGTATGCTGCTTGCAAGAACTATAAATAATTTCAAATTTAAACCTAAGATAGTATTTATAACAGCATATAAAGAACATGCAGTAGATGCATTTGAGTTAGAAGCGTTTGATTATATATTAAAGCCTTATTCTGATGATAGGATAATATCTATGTTAAATAAACTAGAAAAAAGCTACTCTAGTAATATAAGTATAGATAACAAGTTAGAAGAAGAAAAAAAGTTTGTTCAAAAATCAAAAGCTTCAAGTATTAGTTTATGGAAAAATGATAAGTTAAGAGTAGTAAATATAAAAGATATATATTACTGTGAAGCTAGAGAAAGAGAAACTATAGTATATACAAAAGATAGTGAATATATCGTAAAAGAATCTATAAAAGAATTTGAAAAAAATTTAGATACAAACCTATTTTTTAAAACACACAGGTCTTATATAGTAAATGTATCTAAGATAAATGAAATAATACCTTGGTTTAATAATACGTATAAATTAAAGTTAGATGATATAAATTCAGAAATACCTGTTAGTAGAAGTAAAATTAAAGATTTTAGAATAATTATGAACATATAAATGCATTTAATGTAGTAAATAATGCATTTCATGTAAAAAAACTAAATTAAACACAAAATATAATGTATCATACTAAATGAAATAATAATTGATACTTAAATTAATAAAGGAGAAGACGGTATGATAACATTTATATCTTGTTTAGCAATTTTAATAATTGGCTACTTTGTTTATGGAACATACGTAGATAAAAACGCAAAGTTAAGCGATGACAATCAAACACCAGCAGTTAGATTAGAAGATGGTGTTGACTATATGCCAATGCCTTGGTATAAAGTATTTTTAATACAATTCTTAAATATAGCAGGTACAGGACCTATATTCGGTGCTATAATGGGAGCATTATTTGGACCAGTAGCATTTTTATGGATAACATTTGGTACTATATTTGCAGGTGGAGTACATGATTACTTATCAGGTGTTATATCTATGAAACATGATGGTACTTCTGTTTCTGAAATAGTTGGTATATACTTAGGCGATGGAATGAAAAAGGTAATGAGAGTATTCTCTGTTATACTATTAATATTAGTTGGTACAGTTTTCGTTACATCTCCGGCAGGATTATTAACATCTATGACAGGAATTGATAAAAATATATGGGTAGTTTTAATAATAATATACTACATAGTTGCTACAGTTTTACCAGTAGATAAGGTTATAGGTAAAATATATCCAATATTTGGTGCATCTTTATTATTTATGGCAATAGGTTTAGCAGGAGCTATGATAATAGGACACTTTAATGGAAGTATGGTAATGCCTGAAATGACATTACAAAACTTACATCCAAGTGGATTATCTATATTCCCATTCTTATTTACAACTATAGCTTGTGGAGCTTTATCAGGATTCCACTCTACACAATCACCTATGATGGCAAGATGTATAAATAGAGAGAGTGAAAGTAAAAGAGTATTCTATGGAGCAATGGTTGTAGAAGGTATAGTGGCTTTAATATGGTGTGCAGTTACAATAGCATTCTTTGGAGAAAGTGGAGTTATACAATCGGCTCTTGATAGCTTCGGAGGTCAATCAGGAGTTGTAAGTCA
The DNA here is from genome assembly GCF_958366745.1 of uncultured Romboutsia sp. Lineage (NCBI taxonomy): Bacteria > Bacillati > Bacillota > Clostridia > Peptostreptococcales > Peptostreptococcaceae > Romboutsia > uncultured Romboutsia sp. The sequence continues at coordinate 594 of NZ_CATXCO010000251.1, read as the reverse complement.
TATATCTAAAGAGTTATTAGGTCCAATAGGTGCAGTTCTTGCAGTACTTGGTGTTGTTGCTTGTCCTATAACAAGTGGAGATACAGCATTTAGAAGTGCAAGACTTACAATAGCTGATGCTTTCAATATAAAGCAAGACGGATTATTAAGCAGATTTAAATTAGCAATACCACTATTTGCAGTTTGTGTATTCTTAACTACTATAGATTTCAATATAATATGGAGATACTTTGCTTGGTCTAACCAAACATTAGCTACTATATTCTTATGGACAGCGACAGTATACTTAATAAAAAATGAAGCTAATTACTGGATATCTTTAATACCGGCAACATTTATGAGTTCTGTATGTGTATCTTATATATTACAAGCACCAGAAGGATTTAGATTAAATGCTATGTTCTCTAATGGAGTAGGTGTAGTTGCTGCAATAGTATTATTTGTATTATTTATGTTAAATAAAAATAAATTTGTGAAAAACAAAGATTCTAAAAATATAGCTTAATAAAATAAAAAAGATAAACCAATTAGGGTTTATCTTTTTTTACGCTTAAGGATATTATAATATTTAAAAAAATGTGGATAACTTCTGAA
>NZ_CATXCO010000250.1:0-3282 GCF_958366745.1 uncultured Romboutsia sp. | reverse complement strand
CCCTCTACTAAAGTAGATGCTAAAGTTTTATCAACTAAACCATTTACTTGATTTACAGCAACTCCCACAAATACTGGTGCCACTAATAATAATAATTTTTTTATATTCTTGTCTTTAACATTTACATATGCTTTATATTTATAACCTTTCTTTTTTGCAAAAGGTATTTGGAATAAAACCTTACTTAATATAGCAAGCAATGTTCCATATATTAATACCTTGTATCCAAATTTTGGACTAGCAAATATAGAAATAATTATAACTATGTTATATGGAATCCCTAACATGCCTGGTACCGCATAATTCTGGTTAATTTGTAAAAACGGCATTAATACATCATTAACTCCAATAAATATAATCCCTATTATTAATATTCTAGTAAATTCCACAGCTAACTTTAGGGTCTCACCTTCAAATCCCATAGCAAATATCTTTACTATTGGCTCTGTAAATATCATACAGACGATAGCCAATAAAGAACAAAAAATTACCACGATGTTTATTAAATTATTAGAGAATTTTATAGCTTCTTTATCTCCTGACTTTTCTCTTATGTCACAAAATAATGGTATATATGATGTACCTAATGCCATAGCAACACTTGTAAATATTACTATAGGTATATTTTGTGATATTATATACGCATCCGTAAAAGCAGATGCACCATATACTGAGCCTAAACATAACTCTCTAAAAAATCCTAACACTTTCGATATTAATGTTAAAAACATCAAACCAATTGTTGTTTTTGCTATATTCGACATTTTTTCTCCTTTTTACATTATTGTAATTTTTTTACCATTGTTTTAATTTCCTATGACATATTAACAAATATTTTATTTAAATTCTATATTTTTCATTTTTCATTATTCTGCATTTTTATTCATTTTTTTATTTTTTCTTATTTTTTTCTACATTTTATAATCATTTTTTTATTTTTTCTTATTTTTTTCGACATTTTATAATCATTTTTTTATTTAAATCATGTATTTTGTCGAAAAAAACAAGGTTTTCCTTGACTTCTAAGATATAAAAATCTATGATTTTTATTAGATATATATCTTTTTACAAAAATAAAAAAACGCATAAAAAAAGACTATGATTTTATAGTGATAGTCTTTTAAAATAATTTAATCTCTATTAAATAAATCTCTAGTATATACCTTATCTTCTACATCACATAACTCTTTACATAATCTATTTGATACTATAGCATAACTTATAGATTTAAATTCTTCTAAATCCTTTATTACCTTAGAATTAAAGAACTTATCTTCTTTTAAAACTGGTTCATAAACTACTACTTCAATACCTTAGCTTTTATTCTCTTCATTATACCTTGTATTGATGATAATCTAAAATTATCCCAATCAGTTTTCATTGTTAACCTATATATTCCAACTACTTTTAGATTTCTTTTTATTATCATATCAGCTATATAATCTTTTCTAGTTCTATTTCAATCTACTATAGCCTGTATTATATTATTTGCTACATCAGAATAGTTTACTTTTAATTATTTCGTATCTTTAGGTAAGCAATATCCACCACTAGATGATATTAAATATATTTTTTATTTTTACCTCCTTTTTATTATAATGCATTATCATCACCAAATAAAACTCCAACTGTCTTAAGTATTAAATTTATATCTAACCATAAGTTTCTAGTCTTTATATAGTCAATATCCATCTCAATCCATTCATCAAATCCAATATTGTTTTCTCCACTAACTTGCCATATACAAGTAAACTCTAGATTAACATCTAGCCTTTGCATTTGATATGAATTATACTTCTCAATCTCATTAGGTATTGGTAGTTATGGCCCTACCAAGCTCATATATCCCTTAAGTACAATTAAATGTCTGTGTAAGTTCATCTATACTAGCTTTACGTATAAACTTGCCACCTTAATTATTCTTGAATTACAATTCATTTTTAAAACTTAATTAATTTGTTCATTTTTATCCATTAAGTCTTTTAATAATTCCTCTGCATTATGTACCATACTTTTAAATTTGTACATACTTATAGTTTAATCTGTTATATATATCAACCTATTAGGGTCCTATTTTTTATTTACCTTTGCTTTTTATTTCACTTTCATCCATCTATAAAAATATAGACATAATATAATCCCTCAAACCAATTATTTTCATTATCTATTTTTTATAAATTTATTTATATATTTATGTAAATAATATATCATTATATTAAGTACAGTATTTAAAAATTGGCTTCTCTCATATCATCAATAATCACAGCAGTTATTTAAAATCTTTTCATACTGAAAGTCAATTGATTGATATTACTTACATTTAGAATTTGTCTCCATTCTTTAGTATTATAATATCCTTAAGCATAAAAATAGCCCATAAATTTATGAGCTATAAATATATTGCTAAATATGAGAAATGCTATATAACTAATTTCTTAGCTCATATAGCATCTGAAAATTATATAAATAAAAGACCTTGCAAGCATCTTGATTTCAAGACACCTACAGAGGTCTTTACTTAAATCTAAAGTGTTGTACTTAAATTGACAAATCATCATAAAAAATATTTAACAGTGTGACTTCCTATATATCCAGCTCCACCTATAATTAATACATTCATAATATACCTTCTTTCTAAAGTATTTATAAATTATTACCTGGAAAATATTAACTATTCTGTACTTTAGTTTTTGATAATACTTAAGCCATAACATTGAGACTATAGCTTGTTTATATAACTATCTTACAGTAACTACTACTTTTTGTAATTCTTTAGAGTCTTATTTATCTCCTTTGCTTTTTATAAACTTTAAGAATTCATTTCTAAGTTCTGGTCTTTTTAATGCAAAATCTACTGTAGCTTCTAAGAAACCTAGCTTATTACCAACATCGTATCTTCTTCCTTCAAAGTCATATGCATATATCGCTTCATGAGTGGCTAATGTTTTTAAGGCATCAGTTAATTGTATTTCTCCACCTTTACCTGGTTCTTGATTTTCAAGTATATCAAATATAGCAGGTGTTATTATATATCTTCCTAGTATTGCTATATTTGATGGCGCATCTTCAACATTTGGTTTTTCAACCATATCTTTTACTTCATATACTCTATCTTCTATATGCTTAACATCAAGTATTCCGTACTTGTCAGTATCCTCAATGGCTACTTTTTGTACTCCAATTACTGATGTTTTGTATTCATCGTATGCATTTATAAGTTGTTTTAAACAAGGAGTTTCACTATCTACTATATCATCTCCAAGTAAAACTGCAAAAGGCTCA
>NZ_CATXCO010000249.1:0-3290 GCF_958366745.1 uncultured Romboutsia sp. | reverse complement strand
TTGTATTCTTGTTTAACAATAATGAAATCAAGCAATGAAATAGAAAAGGCTTTATATGAAAGTTCTAATTCTTCAATATCAATAACAAAAAAAGATGGTAAATATTTTAATGTTAATCAATTTAAAGATATTGAAAAATTAAAAGAAATTGAAGAAAAAATAATTCAATATGATGGATTAGCGAAACTAAAAGATGCTAAAGTAGTTAGCGGAGAACAAATAATAAATAGAGAAGATTTATCTGACGAATTTAAGAATGTTGTTTCACTCGAAGCTACAAATAATACTAAAAGAAATATTTTGTTTAGTAGTGGAGTATTTACAATTAAAGAAGGTAAAAATATAGAAGAAAATGATAAGAATTCAATTATTGTTCATGAAGAATTTGCTAAACAAAACAATCTAAAATTAGGTGATGAAGTTGATCTTGAATTACTAGATATTGAAAAAAGTGGAAAAATAAAAAGTCATAAATTTAAAATTATAGGGAGCTTTTCTGGTAAAAAACAGGAAACATATACAGGATTATCTTCTGATTTTAGTGAAAATATGGTGTTTGTAGATTATTCAACAAGCCAAGAGATATTAAATAAATCAGAAAATAATAAAATCGCAAATAAAATCTTAATGTATTCTGGTAGTGCAGAATCTACAGACTTAGCCTTAAACAAATTGAAAGAGCTTAAAATTGATGAGTCAAAGTATTTTGTTGAAAAAGATTCTAAGGCGTTTGAAGAGTCTTTAGAGTCAGTGAGTGGAATAAAACATATAATAAAAATAATGACTTATTCTATTATGTTAGGTGGGATGGTTGTTCTTTCATTAATCTTGATTCTATGGTTAAGAGAAAGAATTTATGAAATAGGTATATTTTTATCTATTGGAACATCTAAGATACAAATTATAATGCAATTTATATTCGAGTTAATATTCATATCGATACCAAGTATAATATCTTCCTTATTTTTAGGAAATGTATTACTAAAAGTAATTGTAGATGGATTCATTAACTCAGAGGACTCAATGATTTCCGGTGGAAGTTTAATAAATAATAGTAGTTTTATGTTAAATATAACAACACTTGGACAAAGTTATTTAATATTAATAAGTATTATTGTTTTATCAGTTGTATTTGCTTCTTCATTAATATTAATCAAGAAGCCTAAAGAAATATTATCAAAAATAAGTTAGGAAAAAATAATGGATATATTAGAAATAAAGAATGTAGCATATAGTTATGCAAATTCTAAAGAAAAAGTTTTGTCAGGAGTAAATCAAAAATTTGAACTTGGGAAGTTTTATGCGATAGTAGGAAAGTCAGGAACAGGAAAAACTACACTTCTTTCCTTACTTGCTGGACTTGATAAACCTCAAACAGGAAAAATATTGTTTAAGAATGAAGATATACAAAAGAAAGGATATAACAATCATAGAAAAAATAATATATCTTTAGTATTTCAAAACTACAATTTGATAGATTATTTAACACCGATTGAAAATATTAGATTAGTAAACAAATCAGCAGATGAAAGTATCTTGTTTGAACTAGGTTTAGATAAAAAACAAATAAAAAGAAATGTTATGAAATTATCTGGTGGACAGCAACAAAGAGTAGCTATTGCTAGAGCATTGGTATCAGATGCTCCAATAATACTAGCTGATGAGCCTACTGGTAATCTAGACAGTGTTACTGCTGGAGAAATAATTAATATATTAAAGACATTAGCTAAAGATAGAAATAAATGTGTAATAGTTGTAACACATAGTAAGGAAGTAGCAGATTCTGCGGATATCATTTTAGAACTAAGTGGTAAAAATTTGAAAAAAGTAAATAAAATGAATTTGGAGGTTGAATAATGATAAAAAATGCATTTGCTTATGTAACTAGAAAAAGCTTAAAATCATTAATTATTATATTAGTTATTTTATCTATGTCAACTTTAAGTCTCATTAGTTTATCTATTAAAGATGCTACGGACAGAGCTTCAAAAGAAACATTTGCTAATATAACAAATAGTTTTTCTATGGAGATAAATAGACAAGTAAATCCAGGAACACCTAGAGGTGGGGGAAATGTAAAAGGTGAAGATATTAAAAAGATATCTCAAACAGATAGTATAGACTCCTATGTAAAAAGAATAAACAGTGTTGCAGATTTAGTTGATCATGATATTATTGAAACTCAAGAGACTCTTGCGAATCAATCACCTGAAAGAGCGAAGAATTTTAAAAGAACAGTTATGTTAACTGGGGTTAACGACTCATCAAAAGAAACAAAATTTGTATCAGAAGCATATAAATTAGTAGAAGGAAAGCATTTAGAAAATGAAGATAAAAATAAAATCTTAATGCATAAAGATTTAGCTGAAAAAAATAATCTTAAAGTTGGAGATAAGATAAAAATAAAATCTAATTTATTTGATGCTGATAATGAGAAAGGTGCAGATGAAACAGTAGAAGTAGAAATTAAAGGTCTATTCGATGGGCATAATAGCGGTGGAGTAAGTGCAGCACAAGAACTATACGAAAATACATTAATCACTGATGTTCATACAGCTGCTAAAGTTTATGGTAATACAGAAGATACAGCTGTATACCAAGATGCAACATTCTTTGTAAAAGGTGATAAGAATCTTGATAGTGTAATAAAAGATCTTGGGAAATTAGATATAAATTGGAGAGAATATAATTTGATTAAAAGTTCATCAAATTACCCTGCATTACAACAATCTATATCAGGTATCTACTCAATTTCAAATAAATTATTTGTTGGCTCATTAATATTTGCAGGAGTTGTAGTTTCATTATTATTATTCTTATGGATGAATGCTAGAAAGAAAGAAATAGCAGTATTACTATCATTAGGTATATCAAAATTAGAAATTTTTGGTCAATTCCTAATTGAGATGGTATTTATATCAATCCCCGCATTCGTTGGTTCTTATTTCTTAGCTCAATATACAGCTGATAAGCTTGGGAATAATATATTGAATAAGGTTACTGGTGATATAGCTAAACAAATAGCTAGACAATCTGCATCTAGCCAATTAGGTGGTGGGGCAGAAGCTGAAGGATTTAACAAGACATTATCAAGTTTAGATATAAATGTATTACCTAAATTCATAATTTATGTAGTTATATTTATGAGTTTAGTACTTCTTGTATCATTGATTATTTCTTCATTCAATATATTAAGAAGGAATCCAAAAGAATTATTAATTGACAATAATTAAAAATTTTGGTGCTTTCTAGCACCGAAATTTTTTTACTTTTAAATATCAAATAATATT